>CALAHL010000104.1 GCA_937891725.1 uncultured Rhodospirillaceae bacterium
GTGAAGGTGACCGGCGAGCCAAGAACGCTCTGATCCGCGGACGCCGCGACACTGCGGGCAACGTCCTTCGGACTGCCGAACTCCGGATTCACGGCGGTCAGATACACCGGCGTATCGGACCCGGCATAACTCAGGAACGCACGTCGACCCGATGCGTCGACACCGGTCGACGTGCTGTTCGCGGTCACGCAACCGGACAGTGCAACCATAGCCACAAGTACGACGATCACAGATTTGGTCCGCATTTCGACATCTCTCCGGTTCCGACCCCAACTCCCTCCGTATCAACCTGAAACGTGGCGATGATAGGGCCGCACCGCAAGTCGGATCCTGTCCGAAAGGTGGCGGGATTTGGGATGGCGGAGACCCCTCCCAGTGCTCTAGTCTTATCTGAAAACCTGGGAGGGACTGGACAGATGTCGACCGGCGGAGGTGAGATCCAGGACGTCCTGACCTTTTGGTTCGTCGAGAACGGTCGCGAGCAGTGGTTCCAGAAGGATGATGCTTTCGATTCCGAGATGAGACGGCGCTTCGCCGACCTGCAGGTCCGCGCGGCCGCGGGCGGTTGCGTCGACTGGGAGGCAACGGAAGACGGGCGCATGGCGCTGATCCTGGTGCTGGACCAATTCTCCCGCAATCTGTATCGAGACGACCCGCGCGCCTTCGCTCAGGATGCCCGTGCACGGGCAATCGCACGGACCGCAATCGCTCTGGGCGACCATGTGACCGCCGCCCCCGACCGGAAACTGTTCCTTTACCTGCCGTTCGAACATAGCGAGGCGCTGGCCGACCAGGACTGGTGCATGACCCTTTTTACCGCCCTAGGAGATCCGGAACTGCTCGCCTACGCCGAGCGGCACCGGGTGATCGTAGAGCGGTTTGGCCGATTTCCCCACCGCAATGCCGTTTTGGGGCGGGACACCACGCCAGACGAACTAGAATTTCTTCAACAGCCGGGTTCGTCTTTTTAACCCACCGTCCATTCGTCCAGAACCGATCTTGGAGGCCTGCCGTGTCGACATCCGAAAAGCCGCATATCCTCGTCACAGCGCCCTGGTATCAGGCCGCCATGGACGAGTTGCCGAACTTCTTCACCGTGCACCGGCTCGACACCGCTTCTGACCCCGAAGCCCTGTTGGCCGAGGTTAAGGATAAGGTCGTCGGTCTCGCCGGATCGCATGACATGAAGATCAACGGTGCCTTGATGGACAAGCTGCCGAACCTGAAAGTCGTCTCGAATTTCGGGGTCGGCTACGACAATGTCGATGTCGAGGCGGCCACCGCGCACGGGCTGAAAGTCGGGAACACCCCGGACGTTCTGAACGATTGCGTCGCGGATCTGGCGCTGGGTCTGGTCCTGGCGACCTGTCGCAAGATCCCGCAGGCCGATCGGTATGTCCGAGACGGGAAGTGGGAAAGCGTCGGCAACATGGCCTTCACCACCCGCGTGCATCACCGCAAGGTCGGCATTCTCGGGCTGGGGCGGATCGGCCAGGAGATCGCCGACCGCTGCGCCGGATTCAAGATGGAGATCGGCTACCATACCCGCAGCAAACGCGACGTGCCCTATACCTACTATGCCAGTTTGCTGGAAATGGCGCGGGAGGTTGAGATTCTGATCGCCATCGTGCCGGGCGGCGCCGCCACCAAGCATATCATCAACCGCGAAATTCTGGACGCACTTGGCCCGCGAGGGGTGCTGATCAACGTGGCCCGCGGCTCGGTGGTCGACGAGCAGGCGCTGATCGAGGCTTTGCGAGACGGCAGGCTGGGAGCGGCCGGGCTCGACGTGTTCGAGGCGGAGCCGAAAGTCCCTCAGGCCCTGAGGGATCTGTCCGACCGGACCGTCCTGCAACCCCACCAGGCCAGCGCCACCCACGACACCCGCATGGGCATGGGCCGGATGGTGATCGACAATCTTCGGGCCGCCATTGAGGGCCGCCCGATGCCGTCACAGGTGAATTAGCGGCGCGCTTTCAGCAGTTTGTCCTAAACGAACCCAGAGGTGACGGTGAAGCGATAACAGACCCGGCTGCACCCTTCAAAGTTGCTCGCAGCATCGGATATCCCCTGGCACGAAAGGGTGTTGCATGTTTCAGGTGTTGTCCGGGGTCTGGGCCCTTCTGATCGGCATCGTGTTGATCATGCTGGGTAACGGCATGCATTTCACCCTTATCGGCCTGCGCGGCGGTATCGAGGGGTTTTCAGCGGTCGAACTGGCCGTTGTCACCTCGGGCTATTTTATGGGCTTCCTGTCGGGTGCGCGCCTGACCCCGGTGATGATCCGCCACGTGGGCCACGTGCGCGTGTTCGCGGCATTGGGCAGTTTTATGTCCGCCGGGCTCATCTCTTTTCCGTTGGTGGCCGACCCTTGGGCGTGGACGGTGCTGCGGGTGCTCGTTGGCTTCTGCATGTCGGGCGTCTACGTCACCGCCGAGAGCTGGTTGAACAACGCCGCCACCAACGAGACCCGCGGCAAGGTGCTGTCGGCCTATATGATCGCGCAAACCCTGGGCATCATTGGGGCGCAAGGACTGCTGTCGCTGGGCGACGCAGGAACCTCCGTTCTCTTCATCTGTGCCTCCATTCTCGTTTCGGTCTCCTTTGCGCCGATCCTTCTATCCGCCACCCCTGTCCCGGCGGCGGAGACCGCGCGGCCGATGTCCTTGCGGGGGCTCTTCTTGAACTCACCACTGGGCACCGTGGGGATCTTTCTGTTGGGAAACGTTTATGCGACGCAGTCCGGCATGGGCGCCGTCTTCGGCAGTCAAATCGGACTGTCGGCGACCCAGATCGCCCTGTTCGTCGCGATGTTGTTCGCCGGGGCGCTGGTGCTGCAGTACCCCATCGGCTGGC
>CALAHL010000105.1 GCA_937891725.1 uncultured Rhodospirillaceae bacterium
GGCCACCATCAAAGCCGCCGACGAGTTGACTGAGAGCACCCTCGACATTCTGGGCTGATCAGGCTCCTGAAAACGCCTTGGCCGCCGCCTTGAACGGCAGCACCACGCATTCGCGTCGGGACTTCATCGGCCGCACCGGCTCAAACGTCGCCAGGTCCGGCCACGGCAGAGCATCGCCCTCCCCCGCCAGATAGGCTGCGACCGCGTCACCGGCCGCCGCCACCTCGCCCGATGTCTTGCCGGTCGCGTTCTCCGCGATCACCGCAGCGGCCGCCTGACACAGGGCGCAGCCCTGCACCTTGGCGCCGACCGCGACGATGGCGCCGTTCTCCAGTTTGAAATCCAGCGTCACCCGATCCCCGCAGATCGGATTGTCAGCGCGCGCGGTCGCATCCGGATTGTCGAGACGGGGCAGCGCGCGCCCGGCCTTGGCCAGTTCCAGAATCCGGTCCTGGTAGAGCACGTCGTCCGTCATGCGCTTCCCGCCGTCAGTTTGGCGAGCGCCTCCGGGGTGTCCACGTCCATCAGCACGCTGTCATCGTCGATCTCGATCTCGACCGCCACGTCCTCATGCTTGCCGATCAGGTGCCGCGCGCCGACATCGCCGGAGACGTTGGTCATCTCCTCGAAGAAGCGGCGGCCGAACAGGACGGGATTGCCGCGCTTGCCGCGCCGGGTCGGCACCACGATCGCGCGGCCCTCGACCGGGTCGAAGGCGGCGATCATCCGGTCCAGAGTCGAGGCGTCCACCATCGGCATATCGCCCAGGCAGATGATAACCCCGTCGGTCCCATCGGGGATCACCGACATGCCGGCCTTGAGAGAGGTCGACAGGCCACCGCCGTAATCCGGGTTCTCCACATATTCGACCTCGGCCCCCGCCAGAACCTCGCGCAGCCGACCGGCCTCGTGGCCCAACACAACGGTCGTGGAGATCACCGAGGATTCCGCCACATTGTCGACCACCCGGCGGATCATCGCGATCCCGTCGATCGGCGCCAGCAGCTTGTTGATCTCTCCCATCCGGCGGGACTGACCGCCCGCCAGCACCAGGGCAGCGATCCGCGGGCGGCCGGTGGTCGGTTGCGGCGGCGCGCCGCCGTCTTCCATGTCCTCATCCATATCGCGCGCTCTCCTGCGGGTCCGGGGCATCGGACGGGTGGGAATGTCCTTCAGCAGCCCGCCGACACCCATCCGCATCACCTCGGCACCGGTCACCGGCAATCCGGCGATCAGACGCTGCAGCACGTAGTCGAACCCGTTCAGCTTCGGGGAGCGGGCGCAGCCCGGCAGCCCCACAACCGGCACATCGCCGATCCGCCCGATCAGCATCAGGTTGCCCGGATCGACCGGCATGCCGAAATGTTCGATCTTGCCGCCGGCCGCCTCGATCCCAGCCGGGACCACGTCCCGACGGTCGACCACGGCGGAGGCGCCGGAGATCAGGATCATCTCTGCCTGGACCTTCAGACAGGCCTCGACCGCCTTGCCGATCTCGACCCGTGTATGCCCGCAGCGGACCTCATGACACAGTTCGCTCGCCATCGGATGAAGCCGCGAGCGGGTGACCTCCAACGTGCTGTCGAGCACGCTCTCCTTGGTGCCCGGCAGGGTGGTCTGCACCAGCCCGACCCGTGTGGGCCGGAACGGAGCGACGATCACGAAATCGGTGTCGCGCCGGGCGATCGCCTCGGTGATCAGGACGGTGTCGCCCGGGACCGCGAAGGAAATGATCTTGAGGGTGCCCACCATCTGGCCGGCCTCGACCGCCTGATACGGCGGCACCAGACCCAGGGTCACGGCCTCGTCGACCGAATTGAAGGCATCCAGCCGGGCCGGGTCATAGACCACCACGCCCGACTTGGCGGCGAACAGATTGGCCCGGCCGGTGAACGCCTTGCTGAGGGTGAGATTGTCGCCCGCGACCGCCTGGGCCAGCCGATTGGCGGCCTGATCCTCGCCGATATCCTCGGGATCGAGTTGTGCGCCGACGACCTCCGTGTATCCGGCGTCGCGCAGCACCTGGACGTCGTCCGGCGTCAGCACCCGACCCTTTTTGATGGTCTTGGCCTCAAGCCGGTGGGAATGCGCCAGGATCGCCCCCGCCGCCTCGTCGATCGGGATCTCGCCGAACCGCATGACTTGGGGAAGCTCCTTAGGCGGCACTTGCCGTGTTGGTGTTCGCCGACTTCATCGGCGGCGGAACCTCGTGCAGAACGGCCGTCATCTCGGCCAGGACCGAGAGCGCTATTTCCGCCGGAGAGACCGCACCGATCGGCAGGCCCGCGGGCCCGTGGATCCGGGCCAGCGTGTCGTCGTCGAAGCCCTCGGCCCGCAACCGGTCAAGCCGGCTTGCATGGGTCCGGCGGGAGCCGAGGCAGGCGATGTAGAACGCCTCGGAGCGCAGGGCCACATGCAGGGCCGGGTCGTCGAGCTTGGGGTCGTGGGTCAGGGTGATGACGGCGGTGCGGCGATCGGGCGCCAGGGCCTCCATCGCCTCGTCCGGCCAGTCATCCATCAATTGAACATTCGGGAACCGCTCCTGGGTGGCGAAGCTCGCGCGCGGATCGATCACCACCACCTCGTACCCGGCGACCGCCGCCATCGGGACCAGGGTCTGGGTGATATGCACAGCGCCCACCACGATCACCCGCAGCGGCGGATTGTGGCAGTCGACGAACCAACGCCCGCCACCCCGCTCCACCACGCCACTCTTACTGTCGCGCAGCCGGGCACGGGCCTCGGCAACAATCTCATCGGACAGGGCACCGTCTACGGTCGTGGCAGTGACCAGCGCCTCGGCACCGTCTGAAAGATTGACCACAAGTGCTATCGGAATCTTTCCGGCACGGGCGGTCTGAATGGCGTCGAAGGTGGCGCGTTTCATGGCTCAGCCCTCCAGCCGCTCGACCCAGACCTGGACGTTGCCGCCGCAGGCGAGCCCGACATCCCAGGCTTCCTCGTTCGACACGCCGAAATCCAGCATGCGCGGCGCGCCGCTTTCCATCACCTCGAAGGCCTCTCGGATCACAGCACCCTCGATACAGCCGCCGGAGACCGAGCCGACCATGGCTCCGTCCGCATCCACGACTAGACGCGAGCCGACCGGGCGCGGCGAGCTGCCCCAGGTCTTGACCACGGTGGCGACGGCGACCTTGCGGCCCTCATCCAGCCAGGTGCCGGCAGTACCCAGAATGTCGTCAACGCTGGCAAATGCAGTGTTCTCAGTCATCTCACGGTCTCCCTGGTCTTCTGGTCTCGGGCGCGCTGCTCGTCTTCGATCCGTCGGACCTCGGCCATCCAGCCTTCCATGCCGGCCTTGCGGCGCAGACTTGGGCGGCCGATGGCATCGGCGAGATCCTGCAGGCTGTCGAGCGAGTGGATCGGACGGAATTCGTCAACATGCGGCAAAAGTGCCCGTACGCCCATAGATTTGGGAGCGAAGCCGTCAAAGCGCAACAGCGGGTTCAACCAGATCAGGCGGCGACAGGATTTGTGCAGCCGCTCGACCTCTTTGGCCAGACCATCACCCACGTCCCGATCAAGCCCATCGGTGATCAACATGACCACCGCACCCTGGGTCAGAACCCTGCGGCCCCAAAAGCGGTTGAAGGTGTGCAGGCTATGCCCGATCCGGGTTCCGCCGGACCAGTCGTCGACCTGCTCGCCAACCTGCTCCAGCGCCTCGTCCACATCGCGGGAGCGCAGATATCGGGTCACATTGGTCAGTTTGGTGCCGAACAGAAAGGTGTGAACCCGATCCCGGTCATTGGTGATCGCG
>CALAHL010000106.1 GCA_937891725.1 uncultured Rhodospirillaceae bacterium
CCCTACGCCTGAAGCCCCGAGAACCCTTCGGACACCACTTCACGGGACACTGCTCCTCCTGGATGAACAGATTGGCGGCCATCAGGACTCCTGTCTGAAGCACCTCGAAGCAGAGCACTTGGGCCACGGACCCGTAGTTTGAGACGCGCGCCTCCCGGCACTGGACCTTTGGGGCCGAGGAGTGACCGAGAATGTTGCCCCAGCTCTCCATCACCGCATCCCGACCGTGCAATGCTTCCCACCCAGGATGCACACAGGTGACCCGTGCGTCGCGCGCCCAAAGTGCATCCATCGCCGCCAGGTCACGGGTGGCGAATGCCAGATAGAACGCCTCGTTCGCGAACAGGATTTCGGCGTCCCGGTGCATCTTCCCCGCTGCCTCTAACCCGCTGCCTCTAATAGGTCGCCCGCCCACCGGAGCAGTCGAACACGCCGCCGGTCGAGAACGAGCACTCCTCGGAGGCGAGCCAGGTGACCAGATTGGCGATTTCGTCGACCTGACCGAACCGACCGATCGGGATCTTCGACAGCATGAAGTTGATGTGCTCCTCGGTCATCTGATCGAAAATCGCCGTCTTCACTGCTGCCGGGGTTACGCAGTTCACCCGGATCTCTGTCTTGGCCAGTTCCTTGCCGAGCGACTTGGTCAGCCCGATCACCCCCGCCTTGGCCGCAGAATAGGCCGCCGCGTTCGGATTGCCTTCCTTGCCGGCGACCGAGGCGATGTTGACGATCCGCCCGTAACCCTTTGCCCGCATGTGCGGCACCACCGATCGACAGCATAGAAACACGCCGGTCAGATCGATATCGATCACCTTGCGCCAATCGGCGACACCGTATTCCCAGACCGGAACATTCGGCCCGGTGATCCCGGCGGAGGCCACCAGCACGTCGATCTTGCCGAACTCCCGTTCCACATCGGACGCCGCCCGATCCGTGTCGGCATCGTTGGTCACGTCGACCACGGCGGTGTGGATCCGGTCCGCCGGGAAATCCGCCGCAACCTTGTCGAGTTCGGCCTTGTCTGCGTCCCACAGGCTGACCGACGCGCCCGACGCGCTCAGCCGCTGGGCAATCGCGAGGCCGATGCCGCGGGCGCCGCCGGTGACGATCGCGGACCGTCCGCTAAAATCGTAGGTAACCATCCGACCACTCCTAACTCAGTTTTCGGGTCCTAAATCAGCCTTCGGGCGGCAAGATTCCGCATCAGCGCTCCGACCCCGAAGGTCCAGGGCGGGATCGCATGGCTTCGGCCGACCCGGTTCACCAAGGCGCCCAGCTTGGGCGTGCGAATCGACACCACGTCGTCCACATGATGGGTGAAGCCGCCGCCTTTGGTGTCCCTGTCCTTGGTGGGTGCGAACAGGGTCCCGGTCATCAGCACCAGGCCGTCGGGATACTGGTGGTGCGGGCCGATCGCATGGGCCGCCAGATCGGCCGGATCCCGGCTGATCTTCGACATGGACGAGCGTCCCTCCATCCGGAAGCCGTCGGTTCCGGTGACCAGAAGATCCAGTTCCGCCACCCGCATGTCATCAAGCGAAAATCGATCGTCGAACAGCCGGATGAACGGTCCGACGGCAGCCGAACCGTTATTGTCCTTGGCTTTGCCGAGCAGCAGGGCAGACCGGCCCTCGACGTCCCGCAGATTGACGTCGTTGCCGAGTGTGGCACCGACGATCTTGCCTTCAGCCGTTATCACGATGGTGATTTCCGGCTCCGGATTGTTCCAGTCCGAGATCGCGTGCAGTCCGACCTGCGCGCCCAACCCGACCGCCGCCATCGGCGGGGCCTTGGTGAACACCTCGGCGTCCGGCCCGATCCCGACCTCGAGATATTGCGACCACATGCCCCGCTCGATCAGCGAGGCCTTGAGCCGCATCGCCTCCTCGCCGCCCGGCTTGATCGCCGACAGGTCGGAGCCGATCTCCCGCGCGATATCCGCCCGGATGGCATCGGCGGCCGACGGGTCGCCCTTGGCTTTCTCCTCGATCACCCGTTCGACCATGCTTTCTGCGAAGGTGACGCCGCAGGCTTTCACCGCCTGCAGATCGATCGGCGCGAGCAGCCACGGCTTGGACGGGTTTCGGGAATCATGCGCGCTGTTGGCCAGAAGATCGGAGAGTGCCCCGATATCCTCGCCCTTCGCATCCCGGACAACAGCAACGGCATCCGTCCGGGCCATCAGTTCGGCCGAGGTGGCGCAGGTGGTGGAAATGTCCACCACCCGATCCCCCCGAACCGCGATCACCGAGGGGCCGGCCGGCTCGGTATCCGGACGCCACGCCCGGCCCACCAGTGTGGCGGCCGAGCGATCCTCCGGAAGACAGTCCTCGACTGTCAACGTCAGGCTGGTCATGGCGATCAGGCGTCCTGGACGCAGCGCTGGGTCTGCTCACCCATGCCGGCGATGCCCAGATGCATCTCATCCCCATCCTTCAGGAAGATCGGATGCGGCTTCATCCCCAAGGCGACGCCCGGAGGCGTGCCGGTCATGATCACGTCGCCCGGCAGCAGCGAGAACATCTGGCTGACGTAGTGGATGATATGGGCGACCGAGAAGATCATGGTCTTGGTGTTGCCGGTCTGCATCCGCTTGCCGTTCACGTCCAGGAACATGTCCAGGTTCTGCGGATCGGGAACCTCGTCGGCGGTCACCAGATACGGTCCGATCGGCCCGAACGTGTCGCAGGACTTTCCCTTGGTCCACTGCCCGGCCCGCTCCGCCTGGAACTCCCGCTCCGAGACGTCGTTGGCGACGCAATAGCCGGCGACATGGGACAGCGCGTCCTTCTCGTCGACATATTTGGCGTGGGTGCCGATCACCACGCCCAGTTCGATCTCCCAATCGGTCTTGATCGATTTCCGCGGAATGCGAATCTCGTCGTTCGGGCCGTTCAAAGCACTGGTCGCCTTCATGAAGACGATCGGCTCCGGCGGCGGCTTGGCGCCGGTTTCGGCGGCGTGATCGGAATAGTTCAGCCCGATGCACACGATCTTGCCGGGATTGCCCACGCAGGGGCCGAACCGCGGCGTGCCCTCGACCACCGGCAGGCTCGACGGATCGAGGCCGGCAATCTTCGCCAACTGCTCCTTGCCGAGCGCGGCTCCGTCGAGATCGGCGACGACGCCACTCAGATCCCGGATCTTGCCGTCCGCATCCATCAGGCCCGGCTTTTCCTGCCCGTGCGGGCCATAGCGCAACAGCTTCATCGGTCGTTCCCCCTAGAGTATGACTTTGAGACCCGGATCGCGGTCCCGGTCTTCTTGGTTTTCGAGACGTCGGTGGGCAGAGTCTGCCCGAACCTGACCGCAGCCTCGCAAGGGGGTGCCGTGGCGTCAAGTTGAACCGCCGGTCTCACCGCCATGGCCCAAGCGGAGGGTTATGTGGGGTGACGGATTGCTGCCCAACCGCTAACGTGCGACGACATGCTTAAGTAGATCAGGGGCTGATATATGGCGGAGTTGACGGGACCGAGATTCGAGCCGGAAGGGGACGGCCCCCTGCAAGGCTTGGTGATCATGCTGCACGGGGTCGGCGCTGATGGGAACGATCTGATCGGGATCGCGCCGCATCTCGCGCCAGCTCTGCCTGGCGTGGCCTTCGTCGCCCCCGATGGTCCCGATCCGTGCGACATGGCTCCGTTCGGCCGGCAGTGGTTCAGCCTGCAGAACCGAGACCCCGAGGTTATGGCGCAAGTGGTGGCGGAGGCCGGACCGGCAGTCGACGGGTTCATCGACGCCGAGATGGCGCGGACCGGTCTGTCTGCCGACAAGATCGTACTGATGGGGTTCAGCCAGGGGACGATGATGTCGATGTATGTGGCGCCGCGCCGCGCAGCACCGCTTGCCGGTGTGCTGGGATATTCGGGCGCGCTGGTCAACGGCAGCAGCCTGCGGACGGATACGGTCAGCAAGCCGCCCTTCCTGCTGATTCACGGCGAGGATGACGATGTCGTTCCGTTCGAGGCGATGGAAGCGGCCAAGACGGCGCTGGAAACCGTGGGAATTCCCTGCGACTCTATTGGCCGGCCCGGATTGGGGCACGGGATCGACAACGAGGGCCTCGTCAACGGTCTGGCTTTTATAAAGCAAACCCTTGGAGTCTGAGCCCTGGGTTCGGTCCGTCTTGCTGGAAAAATAAATATGTAACAACATCTAGCTATACAGACGGACGGATTTGGTCAAAATCTAGCGGACTTACCGCTACGCGGATTTGGTAGACACGCAGCAGAGCGCCCGGAGTCGGAACGCATGGCGAATGTCGAACGAGCCCAAGAGCCGAGGAGCGCCGTGCGCGCGCCTGAGATCAGTACGTGCCCGCTGGTGCGGAGGACGGCGCGGTGAGCCGGCCTGAGAACGCACCTGCTCTCGTTCTCAACGCCGATTTCCGGCCTCTCAGCTACTTTCCGCTTTCCCTCTGGTCCTGGCAGGACTCGGTCAAGGCGGTGTTCCTCGACCGGGTGAACATCGTCTCGGAATACGACCAGATGGTCCGCAGCCCCAGCTTTGAGATGCGACTGCCCAGTGTGATCGCATTGAAGGAATACGTTCCGCAGTCGCGCAAGCCGGCCTTCACGCGTTTCAATGTGTTTTTGCGGGATCGGTTTCACTGCCAATATTGTGCGACCAAATTTCCGACCCAGGAGCTGACCTTCGATCACGTGATCCCGCGGTCACGCGGCGGCCGGACCAGCTGGGAGAACGTGGTCACCGCGTGCGGGGTCTGCAATCTGCGCAAGGGAAATCGGATGCCGAAGCAGATCGGCATGATTCCGATCATCGCGCCGCGTCAGCCGACCGCATATGAGTTGCAGGATTCGGGACGGGGCTTTCCGCCGAACTTCCTGCATGAGAGCTGGCGGGACTACCTCTACTGGGATATTGAACTCAAGCAGGATGACGATGCGAACGACGGACCGGACAGCTTGGATCTCTACACGGAAATCACCCCGGCCTTTTAATTTTTCTTGA
>CALAHL010000107.1 GCA_937891725.1 uncultured Rhodospirillaceae bacterium
GTAGATGCTTCATGCCGTCAAGCCAGACTCATTCAGCAACAGGCTCTAAATTTTTATTAAATTGCCGGGGACTTCAATGCGCCGCACTTGCGGATCGTTTTCTGAATTCGGCAAACCCGACCGGGGGCCGGTCGAGTGCGGGGGAAAATGCCTGACGCGACAGGCAAGGCCATGGTGATACCCGACTACGATCGGGATTCGATCCATACTTTGCCATTGATGAGTGTTCCGATTGAGAATCCCGGCTTGCGACGTGCAAGGCTGATCCGAAACGTGCGCCTGGAAAGCCGAATCGAGCTGTTTCGGGAGAGCGGCGTCGGCTCCGGCCAGATCGCGATCGACGAGATCCCCGATTTTTTCGGCGACAAGGGTCAGCCGGTCGTCGAGGACGTGAAACTGATCAAGCGGCTGGGAAGCCTGCCGGCATTCGATCCGTATTCTTTACGGATTGGCTTGCGTCAGGCCGGTATCGATCTGATCGATGCCGACATACTGCAGCTATCCCCGGCAAAGAAAAGCGAGCTGTTCCCGCTGATGCGCCAGATCACCCGACCGCTGATCGCACATCTCTACGGCAACAAGAAGATCGACCCGTCCAATACCCAGGCGCTGCTCGAAGCGATTGCCCGCCCAGACGCTCGCCGGGTGCGGGTAAAGCTCCACAAGATGGCAGCGGCGCTCGGGATCCCGCTCGACGCGTTGCCCGACCTGCTGGAAGACTACGGCGACACCTATCTCGCGCTGTCCTACTACCGCAGCTATTTCCTGCATATGGTCCCGTTAGTGGATCGGCTGGTCGACTGGATATCGGATGTCCAGTCCAGCAGCGTGATCACGCGCGACGGGGCGGTCGTCAAGAACATGAAGCAGACCCAAGACGTGCTGACCCATGTGACGGAGTCGGTTCGGGCGCGTTTCGAAGGCTTCGATCAACGGCTGGAAATCCGCTGGGACAAGATCGAGATGTCGCAATTCAGCGCCATCCGCGCGCTGATCCAAAAACATCAACAGACCTTGGCGGAGGTCCTGTGCGGACTGACGGTCAAGGTCTTCGAGTGGGAGCAGGTGTTCCCCAGCGGAGGCGGTAGCCCCGAGAAACGGGCGGATTTCGTCGCCACCCAACTCCGCCCCGGCCTCGACCGCATCTGGGCCATCGAACGCCGCGCTCCGACGTTCGAGTAGCAGCGTCTAACGCTTCTCCAACACCAAATTCACGAAGATCGCCGGCAGGTACCGGCGGGCCAGCGGGAGCTTCGGCTGGTCCGGCTGCGCCCGCAGCATGGCGAGATTGGCATCGGGATCGAACACGGTTTCGAACAGACGGGATTCGATCTCGAACGGAGTCCGGTCCAGGTCGATGCCGCCGTCGACGTTGATCTTATAGGCCGCGTCGAGGCCGGCCCCGGCGGAACTGTAGTACATGTCGACCGCCGCCAGATCCGGGAACAGCTTGGCCAGGCCCCGGAACGAGAACCGCCAGAAATCGTCCGGATAGCCATGGAAGCTCTGCACCCAGGGCACAGCGACATAGAGCACCCCGCCCGGAGCCAGCAGCCGCGTGAGATTGGCAGCGGCGTCGAACGGCTGGGCGACATGTTCCAATACGTGCTGGCATAGGATCAGGCCGAACCGCCGAGCTTCGACAGCGGCATCAAGCTGGGGAAACGGCCAACAGAGATCGGCCACCACATCGACCCCGTCACCCGCGGCGATGTCGAGGCCGGTGAAATCCCGGTCGACGAAGCGTTTGCGCCAGGCCCACTCCGCCCGATCGACCACGGTGACCCGCGACCCCACCTGCAGCACCGGATCAGCTCCGCGCGCGGCGATCGCTTCGGTTTCACGCGCGGTGGTCGAAGACACCACATCGATCTTCGGCGAGGTGGCTGGTGACGCGTTGGGCGGGTTTTGATCGGTCATTCCTCAGGCATGACCGATCTCGGCATGGGGATCAAGCAGAACACGGGTCCATTGGAGCAGCGATCTGCCGCCTCGCTGCATCGCACACTGTTGCTTGACAGACCGAAACGCGGTATTCCCGCGTCCTGAACAGGGGCAGCGCCGATACATTGGTGCGCCCCATACTCGGATCCCGGTCGGTCGGGGACATCCTCCGTCGGGACCCTTCGCTGACACGGGGACACCCCAGGGGACAATATGGCTCGCAACAAGATCGCGCTCGTCGGCGCCGGGAATATTGGTGGCACGCTGGCTTTGCTGGCTGGCTTGAAGGATTTGGGCGACATCGTCCTGTTCGACATCGCCGAGGGCATACCGCAGGGCAAAGCCCTCGATATCGCCGAGGCCGCTCCGGTCGAGGGTTTCGACTCGGTGCTCAAGGGTGCGAACGACTACGCCGACATCAAGGATGCGGATGTGGTGATCGTGACCGCCGGTATCGCCCGCAAGCCGGGGATGAGCCGTGACGATCTGATCGAAACCAATTCCAAGGTCATGAAATCGGTCGGCGAAGGCATCAAAGCCAATTGCCCGAACGCGTTCGTGATCTGCATCACCAACCCGCTCGACGTCATGGTCGGCCTGCTGCAGAAATACTGTGGCCTGCCGAAGAACAAGGTCGTCGGCATGGCCGGCGTGTTGGACAGCGCCCGGTTCCGGTTCTTCCTCGCCGAGGAATTCGGCGTTTCGGTGGAAGACGTGACGGCCTTCGTGCTGGGCGGGCACGGCGATACCATGGTGCCGTTGATCCGCTACTCGACCGTGGCCGGCATTCCGGTGCCCGACCTGATCAAGATGGGCTGGTCCACCCAGGAAAAGATCGATCAGATCATCCAGCGGACTCGCGACGGCGGCGCCGAAATCGTCGGTCTTCTGAAGACCGGCTCGGCATTCTACGCCCCGGCCAGCTCGGCCATTCAGATGGCGGACAGCTATCTTAAAGATAAGAAGCGCGTTCTGCCCTGCGCCGCCTATGTGGACGGTCAGTACGGCTTGAACGGCCTCTATGTCGGCGTGCCCTGCGTGATCGGCGCGGGCGGTGCCGAGAAAATCGTCGAGATAGAGCTGAACGCTGATGAGCAGGCCATGTTCGACAACTCGGTCAACGCCGTGAAGGGCTTGAACGAGGTTCTGGTCAAGCTGGGCGTCTAAGGCGTCGTTTTTTGGGGCCGGCCATCCGGTCGGCTCCGGTCCACCGTCATCCAACCGGGGAGCGGGGTAGATGAATATCCATGAGTATCAGGCCAAAGAACTTCTGAAGAAGTTCGGGGTCGTCGTGCCGAAGGGCGGCGTGGCCTTCACACCGGACGAAGCGGTCAAGGTCGCCGAAGGGCTGGGCGGACCGGTCTGGGTCGTTAAATCCCAGATCCACGCCGGTGGGCGCGGCAAGGGCGGCGGCGTCAAGGTCGTAAAGTCGCTCGACGACGTGCGCGCCGAAGCGACCCGCATGCTGGGCATGACCCTGGTCACCCATCAGACCGGGCCCGCAGGCAAGGAAGTCGGCCGGGTCTATGTCGAGGACGGCTGCGATATCGCGCGCGAACTCTATCTCTCGCTGCTGGTCGATCGGGCGACGTCTCGGGTGACCGTGATCTCCTCGACCGAAGGCGGCATGGATATCGAGGAAGTGGCCGAGGCCACGCCCGAGAAGATTCTGACCGTTACGATCGATCCGGTGACCGGCATGTCCGGCCATCACGCCCGCAAGATCGCCTTCGGGCTGGGCCTTGAGGGCAAGCAGGTCTCGTCGGCGGTCAAGTTCCTGCTGGCGATGTACAAGGCGTTCATCGATCTCGACGCCTCGATGGTCGAGATCAATCCGATGGTCGTGACCGGTGCCGGCGAGATCATCGCACTCGACGCGAAGATGAACTTCGACGACAACGCGCTTTACCGTCATCCGGACATCGAAGCGATGCGGGACGAATCCGAAGAGGACCCCGCCGAGCTGGAAGCCGGCAAGTACGAGCTGAACTACGTCAAGCTCGATGGCAACATCGGCTGCATGGTGAACGGCGCGGGCCTCGCGATGGCGACCATGGACATCATCAAGCTGTATGGCGGTGAGCCGGCCAACTTCCTGGACGTCGGTGGTGGTGCCACCAAGGAGCGGGTCACGGCAGCCTTCAAGATCATTCTCTCGGACAAGAACGTCGAAGGCATTCTGGTCAACATCTTCGGTGGCATCATGCGCTGTGACGTGATCGCCGAAGGCGTGGTCGCGGCTGCCAAGGAAGTCAGCCTGCATGTGCCGCTGGTGGTCCGTCTGGAGGGCACCAATGTGGAACTCGGCAGGAAGATCCTGGCCGATTCCGGTCTGCCCATTCAATCGGGCGAAAACCTGGCCGACGGCGCCTCGAAGATCGTCAAAGCCGTGAAGGAGGCTGCATAATGGCCATTCTCGTCGACGAAAACACGAAGGTCATCTGTCAGGGTTTCACCGGCAGCCAGGGCACCTTCCATTCCGAGCAGGCGATCAAGTACGGCACCAAAATGGTCGGTGGCGTCACCCCAGGTAAGGGTGGCCAGACCCATCTGGATCTGCCGGTGTTCAACACGGTGGACGAGGCGGTCGCCAAAACCGGTGCGAATGCAAGCGTGATTTACGTCCCGCCGCCGTTCGCCGCCGACTCGATCATGGAAGCGATCGATGCGGAACTGCCGCTGGTGGTGTGCATCACCGAGGGCATTCCGGTGCTCGATATGGTCAAGGTCAAGCGCGCGCTCACCGGCTCCAGGACCCGGTTGATCGGTGCGAACTGCCCGGGTGTCATCACGCCCGACGCCTGCAAGATCGGCATCATGCCGGGCCATATCCACAAGCGCGGCAAGATCGGCATCGTGTCCAAGTCGGGCACGCTGACCTATGAGGCGGTTGCCCAGACCACGGCGGCGGGCTTGGGCCAGTCAACCTGCGTCGGCATTGGTGGCGATCCGGTCAGCGGGACCAGCTTCATCGACGTGCTTGAGATGTTCCTGGCAGACGATGAGACTCAAGGCATCATCATGATCGGCG
>CALAHL010000108.1 GCA_937891725.1 uncultured Rhodospirillaceae bacterium
GGTTTACCGTCGAGTGACGGCAGCGGGGAGCTGACGTTTTTCTGCAATGCTTCCCAATCCCGCCTGCATTCTTGGTAAAAAGGGCGTCCGAACTCTGTCCGACATGCCGTCACAGCGGGCCTGTCTGCGTGCGCTTGCTGCCATTAGCGGCGGCTAAGCCCGTCCCGTCGTCGCGCCTATGCAGCCGGCTGGATCGGTTCTCACCGCTTTGCCAGCAACGCTTCCTCGACGAAAGACAGTCGGTCCTGCCCGAAGAAAACCTCTCCGTCGACGACATAGGTGGGGGAGCCGATGGCGCCCGCTGACATGGCGCGCTCCAGATTTGCGGCTAGCTCGGACTGCGGTGCGGGATCGAGCGCCCGGTCCACCAGATCTTCCGGCAACCCGACCGTGCGGCAGAGATCCTTCAGCACATCCGGGCTGTCGATATCTCGATCGTCCCGCCACAGGGCGGCCAGAATCTCGTAGGTGATGCGGTCGGCGTCGTGACCCTCGGCCTGGGCCAGGATCACCACGCCGGAGGGACGCTCGCGGGGACCGACATGGTGGACCGGTTCGACAATTACCGGGATGTCCAGCCGCCGGCCCCACCGCTCCAACTCGTTGTGGTGGTTATCGCGGCGGATCTGGTGGCTCTTGGCGTAGGGCACGCCGCCATTTCGGGCGACCAACGCCTGCAGATCGAGCGGGTAATGCACCACCCGCCGCCCATGGGCTTGGGCCAGATGGGCGATCCGCCGGGTCCCCAGATACGTGAAGCTCGAGCGGATCGAGAAATAGTGCTCGATGACCCCAGATGCGTCGTTCATTCGGCCGCATTCGCCTTGGCGGACGCGGTCCCGTAGACCGGCAGCCGCCACTCGGGATGCGCGCCGGTGATGCCGTGGCACACGTCGAAATACCGCTCCTGCAGCGCCTTTGTGATCGGCCCGACCCCACCTTTGCCGATCTTCTGCCGGTCGATCGAGGTCACAGGGGTGACCTCCCAGGCGGTCCCGCAGAAGAAGGCTTCTTCGGCCGCGAACAGCTCGGAGCGGTCGACGTCCCGCTCAATCGCCGGGCAGCCCATCTCGTCCAGCAGCGTCAGCACGGTTTCCCGCGTGATGCTTTCCAGGATGTCGTTGGTGGTGCTGGGCGCGATCGGTTGCCCTTTGCGCACCATGAAGAAACACATTCCCGGGCCTTCCGAAATCTTGCCCCTTGAGTTCATCAAGATCGCGGTGTCGTAGCCGTCATCGACCGCCTGCACTGTGGCGAGCCGGCCGTTGTTGTAATTTGCGTTGCATTTGACCCGCATCGGCATCGCCTGATCCGGAATCCGCATCCAGGAGCTGACCTGGGCCGAAACACCCTTTTCGATCCGAGGAGAGCGCGGCCGTTCTTCGGCCGTGATGGAGAGACCGACCGGGCCACGCGCGCCTGGGCCGCCCTCATCCTTCACATAAGCGGTGGTCATGATGTGCAGGCTCTCGCCCTTGAAGCCGTTGGCTTGGATCAGCTCGATTGTCTTGTCCCGGATGAATTCGGGCGTGAGGATCTCGGAATACCGCATGAAATGCTGCGAGAACGCGAGCCGATCCATGTGCTCTTCCATCCGGAACAGGTACATTTCCTGTTGGTCGGCGTTCCAGTAGCCGCGAATGCCTTCGAACACTGCCGTGCCGAACTTGAACGCCGCCGAGGCCACATGTACCCGGCCCTGATCCCAAGGGACGATGGCGTCATCGAGAAACACGTACTTGGCCATTGCAGAATCCTCCGAAGGAATTTGTTGTTGGTATTGCGGAAAGGTAATGCCGGATCGGCGATTGCGGCAAGATGCCTTTAGCGCATCGCATCCAGGCCCCTAAGGCGTAACTGGTCCGCCTTTTCCGGCCCGGAGGTCAGCTCGATCAGTCGCACGGTGGCATACAGATCGACCGTCGAGATGTTCGGGTCGCCGTGCCGCAAACCCTGAAGCATCTCGGCACCGCGGGCGTCCAGCTTGTCCTGGATGGCGGCGAGACTGGCTTTGATCTT
This sequence comes from uncultured Rhodospirillaceae bacterium, assembly GCA_937891725.1. GTDB lineage: Bacteria > Pseudomonadota > Alphaproteobacteria > Thalassobaculales > Thalassobaculaceae > JANSYC01. The sequence goes on from CALAHL010000108.1 coordinate 2,020, forward strand.
GGGGCCAAGCCCGATCTCGTCGGCATAGGCCTGGGCCAGCCGAAGCGACGTGATCCGGCCTTCCACCTCCCGCATGCGCGCGAACTCCTCGGCATCGGTGCCGACCGGCATGTCGAGGCCGTCGATCAGCCCAGCCGTCTCCTTGGCCGAGCCCTCGACGAGAACCTGTTCCACGATCCGCCCGACTTCGGCCTTTGCCCGCTCAATCCGACGCGTCATACCGCGTCCCCCCTTGGCGACCGCGATCGCGGTGCGGTCGAGGGTCTTCAGCTCACGGCCCAGGTTACGCGCGACATCGGCCTTCGGCGCACCTTCCTTGGTGGCCTCGTCGCGCACGTCGATCAGCCGATCCTCGGTCTGGTTGACCATCGCCTCGCTGACCTGGCCTCCGACCTGCCCCAACTGCTCTCCCACGCCTTCTTCGGTCAGTTTTTCGAAGACCGTCAACAGGGTCGCGGGATCCCGCAGCCGGCCCATCATCACGTAGACCACATGGGGCAGGGCGGCCCGGTTGATGCTGGCAGCCTTTGTCAGACATTCGGCGATCAGGGTGATCTGGGGCCGGTTGAAATCCTCCACCGGGCCGAGCGGCAGATCCTGCTGCAGCCTGAACAACGGTCCCGCGATCGACAAAGCCAGCGACGCCTCTTCAAGGGAGTCGACCACGTCCTCGCCACCGAGCCCGTCTTTCAGCTGCGTGCGGCCCTCCTTGGTTTTGGAGGACCCGGCGAGCTGACCCTGGAAAATTTTCGACGCGGCCGACCAAAGCTCGGCCCCGACGGTCTCGAAAACCTCGACGTCGTCCGGACCGGCCATCTTGAGCCCGTCGCGGACCCGCTTGAGCATTTCGGGGTCCGCTTGCGGGGCGAACAGATCCCACATCGGGTCAAGCGCGTGTCGGGGAATTTTTCCGAGCGCCTTCCGGCGGGTGCCGGGGGTGTACAGCAAATCTTCGAACGGCATGCACATCACCCGCTGCGGGGTGGGACGGCGGGGCAGGCGCGCCACCGCCAACCGGGGCCGTAAGTATCCCAGCACAACATCGGTCTTCGGGCGTTGGGCGCTGCGCTGACGTTTGGATTCCAGCGAGTTCACCAGCTCGTTGAACTGTTGCTCGGGAATGTCGAACACCCGACCGCCCAAGAGCTGGATGGATTTGTCTTCTGGTTCGTCGCTCATAGCGCTGCCGCTCGTCTCTTTTCGATTCGCAGAGCCAGTTCAAGGTCGGTCTCGCCGGTCTGCCACCCCTGCAATTGCCGCACGTGGCTCCGCATCGCATTCTCCAGTTTACCCCAAGCTTGGCTTTTCAGGGCATCAAGTTCCTTCTTCGGCACCAGGGGAAGCATTCGGACCATCTCCGCGAGCGCCTCGGCCTGCTGATAGATCGGACCGTCCGCAGAGGCGTTCCAGATCGCCAACACGTGCTCCCATCCATCCAGAACCCAGGAGAGCCGGTCCAGCAGCTCTTTCAGGCCGATCTCGTTCCGGTTCCAGTTGCGCAGCGTGTTCGGCAATTGGGTGACGTAGTCATCGATCGACCAGACCAATTCGTACGCGATTTCAATCGTCAGGCGCGCGACTTCGCCGGTCAGCGCACCGAAGCCGTCGACATCGGCGTTTGTTCGCTCTCCCCACCCTGAAATCATCCCCTTGAACTGCTCAAGCTGCTTCAGAAGCCGACGCAGACGGCACTCCTGGGGCATTGAAGCCAAGCCGACGGGAGCGACCATGTCGGACCATTGCTCCAGATCAATGTAGAGCTGCTCCGAGGAGATGCCGAGTTTGTTGGCAACGCCATCCAGAATTTCGCGGGTCTTTTTCTTGCCGGCCGAAGAGGTCACATCTGCAAGCGTCAATTTCGCGGCCCCGGGCGCCATCGCCTCTACAGTGGCCGAGATCAGAAAGTAGTTGCTCAGAAGGCGCTCGTTCTCCTCTTCCTGATGCGCCTTCTTG
>CALAHL010000109.1 GCA_937891725.1 uncultured Rhodospirillaceae bacterium
AGGCTTCGTTCATTAGGTTCGCGCGCACTGTGACGACGGCGTGTGCGCCGGCGGTCTTACCCGCATGTTCCAATCAGTCCCTAATGAGTCTGCAGATATCGAATTTCACATAAATTCTGTTTCAGGATCGTTTTTCATGATATAAGATCAAAATTCATTTAAGAAAGGCGACTGGCCGCAAATTTCCAGCGCCGAGCAGGATTTCACGGATATGGCAGTATCGAATCAATTTTCAGGACCAGTGACGGTTTTTCAGGAACGGCGGTTGCCGGAGAGGGCGACGCCTGCCGGGTATAGCGCGCTCATTGACGCGTATAGGCTTGCCGTCCCGCTGCCGCTTACTCTGTTCGCCACAGGCGAGCGGCATCGTGTGACGGAGGATGGCGGCTGGCGCATCCTCACCCCCCGCCATGCCCCGGCCTCGACCCTCGATGGTCATCTGACCTTCGCCCTCAAATACGAGGGCCTCGATCTGGCCGTGATCAAGCGTCTGTTTCTGGCCGTCGGGCCGAAGGCGATCGAAGCGTTGGTTCAAGCGAAGCCTACCGGCAGTTATGCGCGTCGAATCTGGTTTCTCTATGAGTGGCTGATCGGGGAACTGCTTGATCTTCAGGACGCGGCATCCGGACGCTACGTCCTCGTCGTTGATCCCGAACGGCAATGGGCGGTCGACGGCGAAAACTCGCCGCGCCACCGTGTGAAAGACAATCTCCCTGGAACCCCCAAATTTTGCCCGATGGTCTTCCGGACCCCGGCGCTTGAGCGTTTCGTCGGACTCGATCTGCCTCAGCGGGCACGCGAGATCATCGCCAATGTTCCTCGCGACATTCTGGCCCGAACTGCTGCCTTCTTGCTGCTCAAGGATTCACGCTCGAGCTACGCGATAGAAGGCGAGCGGCCGCCCCAGGACCGCATTCAGCGTTGGGGGCGCGCCATCGGCGAGGCAGGCAAGGAGGACCTCGATATCGACGAGCTTCTGCGGTTGCAGCGGATCGTCATCGGCGATGCGCGGTTTGTAAAACTCGGGGTGAGAAAGGGAGGCGGCTTCGTCGGCGAGCATGACCGCGACACCCGCATGCCTCTGCCTGAGCATGTCAGCGCGAAGCCCGAGGACCTTCAGTCACTCGCGGCCGGTATGATCGCATTCGACCAGGGTCCGGCCCAGAAGCTGGACCCGGTCATTGCCGCGGCCATCCTCGCCTTCGGCTTCGTCTACGTTCACCCCTTCGAGGACGGCAACGGGCGCATTCACCGCTACCTCATCCACCATGTTCTGGCGCAGGGCGGCTTCAACCCGCCAGGCGTGGTGTTTCCCGTCTCAGCGGCGATCCTGGAGCAGATCGAAGAGTATCGCCGCGTCCTGGAATCCTACTCGCAGCGGCTGTTGCCGCTGGTCGAATGGGACGCCACGCCGGAGTACAACGTGCGGGTGCTCAACGACACCGTCGATTTCTACCGGTTCTTCGACGCCACACCGCATGCGGAGTTCCTGTTCGCCTGTGTGCGCAAGACAATCGAGGACGATCTTCCGACGGAGGCCGATTTCCTGCGGCGGCATGATCACTTCCGGAACCGCGTGGCCATGGTCGTCGACATGCCGGAACGCACACTCGACCTGCTGTTCCGGTTCTTACACCAGAACGATGGTCGGCTTTCGCAACGAGCTCGCAGATTCGAATTCGAGGAATTGAGCGACGCCGAAACTCAGCGCATCGAGGGAGTCTATCGCCAGGAGTTTGGCCCGCCGCCTGATATCCGCTCCATGAGCGACATGGACATCGCCTTGCACAACCGGGAAGCCATGTGGCCGCCACGGTGCGCGAAGGCCGCCGACGGCATTCACCGGATCGCGAAGGTTTCTCCAAAGCTCTCCAACGTCCATGACGGCTGGACGTATCAGGGCGTGTGCGGGTTGTGCGGCGAGATGGTCGATACCGGAGAGCCCTATGCCCCGAAGGACTGAGAACCGGCAGCCGACCGGGCTGTACAAGAACGCGATAGAGCCCATCCAGCTCGGCATGAACCCCACGCGCGCACCAGCCCCCAGTCGCCGAAGAGACCGCGGCCAGGATTGCTATCTTAGCTCTGACCAATACTCCTGGACCTTCTGAGCGGTCTCGGGGTCGACCTGCGTGGCTTGATGGATCTGGTTGTAGTTTTGCACGGTGAGGCCAGCTTCACCGACCGCGTCAACCATTTCCTGTCTCGCTTCCTTCTGAAGGTCATTCTTTTCAGACCAGTCTTCTGCATCCGTTATGCGAGGCTGCCACTTTTCATTCAGCTCCTGAATCTCAAGCGACGCCATCGCAAAGGCCTTCAGCTGTCCTTCGGAGAACGCTTCGGGTCCTGCTTGCGGCGAGCCTTGCTGGGCCGACTGTGCGCTCACGTTGCTTACAGCCATCGGGCCCGAAACCAAGGCCAGGACAGCCGCGCCGGCTATGGTGCGTGCGATGGATTGGGTCATGTCGTGCTCCCGTTCTCAATTGTGATCGGTCGAATGAACTCAGGGATTATGGAAAGCGTGTCCTCGGCTAGGATTCTGCACTCTCCGGCATCAGACCCCAATCCTACGCACAAACCTTCCGATGGGGCCTGCTGACCCGGAAGGCGCGCCGGGACCGTCAGCCAGATGGCCGGATAAATCTCGGAACAGTGGCCGGCTTCAAATTGGAAACTCGGCCGGCTTGCGTCGGAATCCGCAAAGAGAGGGACCAAACACCTAAGGTGTGGTGATGGGAGGTGGTTTTCGTCGCTTGCCCGACAGCGCGTTGCCTGCGATGGCCGCAAGTAGAACCGTCCCGCCGATCAGGGTATTTACGCTCGCCGTTTCCTCGAGAAACAGCCAGACCCAGAGTGGGCCGAGCAGGACTTCGGCCAATGATAAAAG
>CALAHL010000110.1 GCA_937891725.1 uncultured Rhodospirillaceae bacterium
ATGCGGGACCCGGACACCGGGCGCCGGCGCCTTCAAGGCCGCGCGCCCGACATAGAGCCGCACGGTCGGTGTGTGCCAGGTCATGTCGGTGTAGTCGTCGGAGGTGTAATTGGTCTGCCAGGATGGCAGCATGGCCCGCAGTTGCGCCTCCCCGTCCCGCGGATCGACCAACTCCTCCAGGATCTCCGGGAACGGCTCGTCCGGGGCCTCATAGCCCAGATTGCGGATCATCTCCCGCCCGAATTCCTTTGCCTCTTCGGAAAATTTCGGGGGGCCCACCAGCTTAAAATTCTCGTAGGTGATCTCCGCCAGCGCGTGGTTGGCCATTCCGGGTCGGGTCTTGGTGACCCAGTCCGAGCGCCAGTCGCAATGGGTCAGCCGACCCACATGCTCGGCGTTGCCGTCCAGCACGCGCTCGATCGACTCCGCCATTTCGATTGACGGACAGCGCCAGGCGTATTGGATCTGCGCAAAGCGGGGCGGCAGATTGTCGGCGGTGGCAAACCCGCTATTCAGCACCGCTTCATTCAGGGTCCAACTGCCATGGTGTGGCAGCATGTTCTCCTTGGTGTATTTGGTGGTGGTGTACATCAGACACAGCGCGTCCATCGCCGCAGGAGCCCGGGCGATGGAGTGGCTGTTGCGCGCCCCGGCCCGTTCGCCCGCCGATCCCCAGGTCTCGGGATCGCGGCACTCGAATGTGTAGACCTTCGACCAGTAGCAGCCGCAATGGGTGTCCCAGACCACTGTGTTCGACAGGGCCGGAAGGGACGTCGGATGAAAGCTGATCAGCGCGTCGATATCGTCGTAATATCCGTGAGACGCGTGGATCGGCTTAGATCCGCACATCTTCTCGGCGGGCTCTCCGAAGAACTTGATCCGACCGGCGATCCTGTGGGTTTTCATGGCCGCCTGCATGGCCAGGGCCCCGGTCAATCCGCCTAGACCTAGGGCCGAATGAGGATCGGTATGACCCGCCGCGTACGGGTGAACCCCGTCCCTCGGCTTGCGATAGGGCACCGGGTCCTGACTGCTTCCGACCACGGCATCGTATTCGGCATAGCAGGAAATCGTCGGGCCGCCGGTGCCGGACTCCCAGGTCGCGCAGAAGGCGGTCGGCATGCCTGCGGACCCGGCCTCGACCTCAAACCCCTCTGCACGAAGACGGTCAACATACCAGGCCGCGGATTTGTACTCGCGCCAGGACGGCTCGTGCAGATGCCAGATCTCCATATGATCGCGGGAAAGGGACTCGGCCTTCGCATCGACCCAGTCGATGGCGGTCCGTTTGGCGGAGGGAATGTCTGCGACCATGGTCGTCTCCGTCTGATGTCGGCTACCGACGGTCGCGGGAGCCGGTTCGTGAACTCGGCTCCTCAGCCGCCTCCGGTGTCGACCTTGGCGGTGAGCTTGGCCCTCTGCCTCTGACGCGCCCAGAGCTCGGTCAGCAGCAACGCCAAGGTGATCGCGATCAGCATGGTCGCGATCGAGGCGATGGTCGGATCAAGATGGTCCTGAATGCCGTCCCAGATCCGCTTGGGCAAGGTGTAGACATTGCGGCTGGTAATAAAGAGCGCCACCACGATCTCGTCGAACGAGATGGTGAAGGCGAACAAGGCCCCCGACAGGATGCCTGGCATGATGCTGGGAACGATCACCCAACGGATCGTCTGCGAGGTGGAGCCGCCCAGGTTCCGGGACGCCTGCTCCAGCCGCACATCGAAATTTGCCAGCGATGACGAAACCGTCACCACAACATACGGCACTGCGATTAGAGTATGTGCCAGGATGAGGCCGAAATAGGTGTCCATAATGCCAAGATCGATCCAGAACCGGTACATCGCCAGCGCTTGAACAATCGTCGGCACGATGATCGGGGTCAGCATGAAGGTGCGCACCATCTCGGCCCGATTGCTGGCCAGACGCCAGCATCCGATGGCGCAAAGGGTTCCGAGGAACAAGGCGCAGATTGTGGAGATCGTCGCGACGATCAGACTGTCCAAGGTCGCCGAGAGCCAGATGTCCTTCTCGAAGAAGGCCGCATAGTGCTGCAGGGAAAAGCCTTCCTTGGGCAAGGACAGAAAATACTGATCGGTGAACGAGACCGGCACCACAATCGCCATGGGGACGACCAGAAAGGCCAGCACTGTCCAGGCAAGCCCAAGCATCATGCAGCGACCGAAGACGACGCGAGGATCTTTTTTCATCGTGCACCGAACACTTTCTTCAGATCCACGAACCGGGCGACCAAGGCCAGCGACAGCAGCACGGAGAACAGCAGGGTCGAGGCCAGCATGGTCGCCTGCCCCCAGCGCAAGGTTTCCTCGAAACTGACTTGGATGTATTCCGAAATCATCACGACTTTCCCGCCTCCCAGCAGCGCCGGCGTGATGAAGAAGCCCAGGGAGAACACGAACACCAGGATGGTGGCCGCGATGATCCCCGGTTTGCTGAGCGGGAGGTAAATATTGAAGAACGCCTCGAAGGGGGACGCGCCAAGCCCTCGGGCGGCGCTGACCAAACGGGCTTCGATACCGGTCATGTTCGAGTAAATCGGCAGTACCGCCAGCGGCAGCATGAAGTGCACCATGCCGACGATTACCCCGAACTCGTTTCGAACCAGCCGCAGGGGCTCGTCGATCAGCCCCAGTTCCTGCAATCCGGTGTTCACGATGCCTTGGGACCGGAGCAGCATGACCCAGGCGAAGGCCCGGATCAGAACGCTGAGCCAGAAGGTCAGCAGAAGACAGAACATCATCCATGTGCGCTGGCGCTCTCCCACCTGAGCCATGGCGTAGGCGACCGCATAACCGGCGAGCACAGTGATCGAGGTGGTGATCACGCAGATCCGCAGCGTTGTTATCCAGATCCGGTGGATCAGCGGGCGCTCAATGAGCTCCATGTAATTTCCGAAGCCGGGCACGGGATCCGTCACACTGATCCAGAGAACCTGGACCAGTGGATAGATATAGAAAACGAGCATCAGCAGGACCGCAGGCGCGATCAGAAGCCAGTAGACACGGGACAATGAGGCGTGCATGCGGGACCCGCTGATGCTCGTTGATTAGATCAGGCCGAGATTAGGACGACAGCGCGTCGAGCCACATCTCGCGGGACAACTCGTCGTTGGTCAGATTCCGCACGCCGCTGTCTTCCTCGTACCAAGGGCCGTTCTGGAGGACCTGCTTGGCAAGGTTCTCCGGCTGGCCCGGATCGATGTACTTCTTGTCGTCTGGTACCTGCGCTGCGGCTGCCGGATTGGCCGGCCCGTTGCCCATCGCGTTGAACAGAACCATCTGCTGTTCGGGATCCTGAGAGGAAGCAATGAAGTCCATCGCGGTCTTGGTGCCCGCAGGATTGTTCTTCGGGACATTCCACATACCGGCGGTCACGATGCCCTGTTCCCAGGTCCAGGTGACGTCGCCATTGGTTTCCTGGTTCAACAGGTTGGCGCGGGTGTGCCAGATGTCGCCCATGATGACTTCGCCGGTCCGGAACAGCTCTTGGCTTTGCGAGCCGGATCCCCATGCGATGACGTATTCCTTGATCTCTTTCAGCTTTCCGACCGCCAAATCGATATCGATCGGGTAGACGGAATCCTTGTCCTTGCCGGCCGCCATCATGCAGGCCTCCAGCATGCCGTTCGGCTGCTTCCGAAGGGTCCGGTAGCCTGGGAACTTTTCCAGGTCCCAGAAGTCCGCCCAGCCGGTCGGGGCCGACGGCACCTTGGTCTTGTTGTAGGCCAGGATGAAGCTGAACATGTAGTTCGCGCAGCCGTATTCGTAGGCGAACTTGTCTTGCATCTTCGACTTGTCGACGATGCTGTAGTCGATTTTCTGCAGCACACCCTGTTTCTCGAGAACCAGGGTGGTACCGGTACCGGTGTCACAAACGTCCCAGGTCACCGCATTCGCGTCGACCATCGCTTTGATCTTGGAGCCGAGCGG
>CALAHL010000111.1 GCA_937891725.1 uncultured Rhodospirillaceae bacterium
GCGATTGATCCCCAAAGATCATGGCTTCGGAACCCGTCGGGTCCCCCAGGAAACCGGCTATTTCGAGACGTTCAACCGATCAAATGTCGATTTGGTCAGCCTTCTCGATACCCCGATCGAGCGGATCACACCGACCGGACTGCAGACCAGCGCCCGCGCCTTCGACTTCGACATGATCGTTTACGCGACCGGATTCGATGCCATCACCGGCAGCCTCGACCGAATCGATCTCCGCGGCGCGCATGGGCTTCGGCTCAAGGACCGCTGGAAGAACGGGCTGGAAACCTGTCTCGGCGTGATGGTGGACGGATTCCCGAACCTGTTCATGGTCGTGGGACCGCACACGGCGCTGGGCAATATCCCGCGCAGCATCGAGTACAATGTGGAATGGATCCGAGACCTGCTCGCTCATATGACCGAGCGTGGGATCATGGTCGCCGAACCGAAACCGGAGGCGGTCGCGACCTGGACCGACTTCGTGCGGAAGAAAGGCGAAGGCCTGCTTTCGAACGAGGTCGACAGTTGGATGACCGGGGTCAACCTGAATGTCGAGGGCAAGCAGGTCCGGTCCATCGCCCGTTACAGCGGGACCGCGCCGGAATACCGCGCCTGGTGCGATGCCGTGGCGGAGAACGGCTACCGGGATCTCCACCTGACAGCCGACTAAGGCCGACCGCTTGGCGCCACCCGAACCGACGGCGGGCGAATGACAGGCGCTTTGGTCCTAGGACAACGGCAGTGCGTCAAAGATCTCTGGCGCCATCAGCAGAACGCTGCCCACAGCAAGCATTGCAACGCCGCCCGCCCGCGCGATCCAAGGCCCGCCAGGCATGGCTTTCTCGATCAGTACCAGCACGGAGAGGGTCGCGATCCAGAGCAGATTCATCACGCCGAACACGAACAGCAACGCCATCATCACCCAGCAGCAGCCGAGACAGAACAGACCGTGCTCGATCCCCATGGCGAGCGCACCGCCCTTGCCCTCACGCCACCGGTTCAGCACAAAGTCGAACGGTGACCGACAGTGATGCAAGCACGCGTGCTTGAGTGGGGTGAATTGGTAGATCCCGGCCGCGATCAACAGAATGCCACCGAAAACAGAGCTGCCGGACGCCATCATTGGCGTCAGGAGTGCCGCCTGCTCCAGCCCCCACTGCGCGGCCGTCGCTACCACGCTGAAACCGCCCCAGGCAATCAGGTACCCGGATCCGAAGATGACGGTTGCGACCGATGACGCCCCCCGGTCGCGACGTTTTCGGTTCACCGTCGAGAAGACAAGGATGATCTGTGTGGCGCTCGGCAACATCATCGCGACCATCATCACCCACCACATGGTCAGCATGGCCGCCCAGTCCATCACGCTCCATTGGACTGGGGCTGTCGCCATCGCAGCGGTCGGCATTCCAGTCGAGCTCATCCCACCCATGTGCGCGGCCGTGACGGCGAGATACAGCCAGGCGGTCCCAGCCACCACACAGATCGCGGCAAGCGGCCAGATCCGATCTCGCCACAAGGGTTTGGCGAATGTGCCGTCTGCGGGGGGCGGGTAAGAAAATAACATCTGGCGTCAATTCGCCCAGGAGAACGGCGCGAAATGCCCGTTGTTGCCGACGCCGGACAAACTGAGTTCCAGTCCGAACGCGTCGAGGTAAACCTCCTCGGTCCGGGCCAGCGCGAGACGCGTGTTGGCAGGATGAGAGACGTTGTCGATCGTAATCGGCAAACCGCTCCCGGTCCGCGACGACACCCCTTTGATCGCAAACGAGAAGACGTTCTCGATCTTGGTGGATCGATCCAGCCCATCGGTCTCGAAAATCATCTCGGAGAAGGCGACGCCCCGAAAGTCCGAGACGAGATTGTCATGAATCATTGCCGGCCGCCCGCCGGCACGGCCAGACAGGATCTCCATCAGAGCGTCGCGTTGCGCCGGATTGGCATCCGCATCGCCAACACAGGCGAAGACCCAATTGCCATCGGCCATGACCTTGCCCGACCGGATGACCAGGGCGAACTTAAGCCCATCCAATCGGGTATCGCCGAAATACCCAGCATCGATTCTATAGACCATCAGGGCGATGCAGTGATCATGGGTCACCTCTCCCTGGGGGTTGGTATAGATGCAGGGACACAGAAAATCGCAATTGCAGCTCTCCATGTATTCGCCACTGATCTGCCATTTCGATGCTGACATGCGCCTGCCCCTCCAAACTGCTCAGCCCTGGCCCATGCATAGCTTGGCGGAAATTCC
>CALAHL010000112.1 GCA_937891725.1 uncultured Rhodospirillaceae bacterium
ATGAAGAGTTGGGCGGATACATAGGCGATATTCGAACGGTTGAAAATATCCTTAGTGAAATTGAGGACTTGCGCAGCGACACCGAGCATGGCGACAATCCCTGGCCGTTGGAGCCTCAATTCAGGAGTGCGCATCGGGGTAAACAGGAGGTGCGCGGGTGAGCGCATTTAGAACGCAACTTCCCGGCAACCGGTTGAACCTTCGCAACGGGCCAATCGATCTCGTGATCGGGGCGGTCGGAAAACCCGAAGACGTTGCCGACGCCTATGAACGCGCCTCTGAAGTCTTCGAGCCTTTATTGATGGAGCTGGTTGCGGAGTTGTCCGAGCTGCGGACACCGGTCCACGAATTGACGGCCGGTGCTCTGGCGGGCTCGGTGGCCCGCCGCATGGTCGACGCCTGCCGTCCGCACGCCGCCCACTGGGTCACCCCAATGGCAAGCGTCGCAGGGGCGGTCGCGGATTTCGTGCTGGAACGCATGCTGGAAGCTGCCCCCGATCTCAGAAAAGCCTTTGTGAACAACGGCGGGGACATCGCCCTGCATCTCGACCGGAATACCGAGTTCGAAATCGGCCTGATCCCTGAGGTCGCTGATCCGAACCTGGCGGGTCGGGTCCGGATCGCCTCCGGTGATCCGGTGCGGGGCGTGGCGACCAGCGGACGGGGCGGACGGTCCCTGTCACGCGGGATAGCGGACGCCGTCACCGTGCTCGCGCGCTCGGCAGCGGAAGCCGATGTGGCCGCGACCTTGATCGCGAACCGGGTCGATCTGCCGAACCACCCTGCCATTGAGCGGGTCCCGGCGAGCGAGGAAGATCCGGACAACGAGTTGGGAGATCGGCTCGTGGTGGTGGGTCTCGGGCCTCTGCGGGACGATGAGGTTGCCGAGGCGCTGGCCCGTGGGCTCGACACAGCCGAAAGCATGCGACGGGATGGCTTGATCAATGCGGCAGCACTGAATCTCAAGGGTGCGTGGCAGATCACCGGGTTCGAGGATCTGGTCGCACATCGGGTCCACACCGCCCCGTCAATGGTTCCAATCCCGCTGGGCAGTCATGAGATCGCGGCGCTCGCCTCCGCGCCCGGCCCTCGCTAATCTCTCCTCGGAACACGGTCGAGACAGGCCAAGACCGGACCGACGTCCGGACAAACCGTAGGGGAGAGAAATCATCATGTCGGATACCAAGATCGCGATCGTCACCGGGGCCGGCTCCGGTATCGGCAAAGCCTCCGCCCTCGCCCTGCTGAAGGACGGCTGGACCGTTGCCTTGGCAGGACGCCGCGCCGATGCGCTGGCGGGAACCGTGGCCGCCGCAGGGGCCGACGGATCTCGCGCGCTTGCCGTGCCAACCGACGTGACCGACAGCGCTTCGGTCGCCAAGCTGTTCGACATGGTGGTCGAGAAATTCGGTCGGGTTGATTTCATCTTCAACAATGCCGGTATGAACGCCCCCGGCATTCCGCTTGAGGATCTGTCCGACAAACAATGGCTGGACGTGGTCAACGTCAACCTGAACGGCGTGTTCTACGGTATCCGGGAAGCGTTTCGGGTGATGAAGGCGCAGAGCCCGATGGGCGGTCGCATCCTCAACAACGGGTCGATCTCCGCCCATGCGCCGCGCCCGAGCTCGATCCCCTACACGTCAACCAAACATGCCGTGTCCGGTCTGACCAAAACCGCCTCGCTCGATGGACGCAAATACGACATTGCGGTCTGCCAGATCGATGTCGGCAACGCCTTCACCGAGCTCGCCGCGCGGATGAAGGATGGCGTGCCGCAGGCCGATGGTACGATCAAGCCGGAAGCGATGATGGACGTGGAGCATGTGGCCAACTCGGTCGTCTTCATGGCCAACATGCCGCTCGACGCCAATGTCTACGAGCTGACGGTGATGGCGACCAAGATGCCCTATATCGGACGCGGATGATCCAAGCGCGCTAGACCAGCTTCTTCAGCATCGCCAGCAAGCGGGCCCGATCGTCGTCGTCGAGCGGCGCGAGCGTGCGGGCGGAGACCTGGAAGGCGATGGCGGTTACCTTTTCGACCATCGCCTCACCAGCCTCGGTGAGGCGCAGCAGCGTGCGGCGTCGATCGTTCGGATCATCGGTACGGCCGACCAACCCACGCGCCTCGAGCCGACGGATGACGCCCTGGATCGTCGCGGGGTCCATTGCGGTCATCCGGCCGAGATGGTTCTGGCTCGCCGCCGTCTCGGAAGCCAGCTTGGACAGTGCCGCCCATTGCGTCGGTGTCAGATCGGCGTTCGCGAAAGTCTCGAGAAAGATCTGCGTCGCACGCTGATGGGCGCGACGCAGCAGATGGCCGATCTGATCCTCGAGAACGTAGCTGTTGTCGTCCGGCTCATCGGCCATACGCATCCGTCCTCCATAGTCCGAACCGTCATGCGGTCGGTTTGGCGGCCGGCGGGAGAGCCAGCCGGATCGAGAGCTCCTTGAGCTGCTCCGGAGACACTTCGCTGGGCGCGTTCATCATCAGATCCTCGGCACGGCCATTCATCGGGAACAAGGTCACTTCCCGCAGATTGGGCACGTCGGCGATCAGCATCACGATGCGGTCGATCCCAGGGGCGATGCCACCATGCGGCGGGGCGCCGAACTTGAACGCGTTGATCATGCCCGCGAACTTGTCGTCCACCACCTCGGGACCATAGCCGGCGATCTCGAACGCCTTGTACATGATCTCGGGCTTGTGATTCCGAATGGCCCCGGACGACAATTCCACGCCATTGCACACCACATCATATTGGAATGCCAGAATATCGAGCGGGTCTTTCGTCTCAAGCGCTTCCATCCCGCCCTGGGGCATTGAGAATGGATTGTGGGAGAAGTCGATCTTTCCGGCTTTCTCGTCGAACTCGAACATCGGGAAATCGACGATCCAGCAGAACTTGAACGCACTCTTGTCGATCAAGTCCAGATCCGCTCCCAGCTTCAGCCGAGCGCGGCCTGCGAGGGATGCCGCCTCCAGTTCCTTACCGGCGGAGAAAAACACGGCGTCGCCGTCGCCCATGCCGGTCAGCGCCTTGATCTCGGCGATCTTCTCAGGCGGCAGACGGTTGGCGATCGGCCCACGGGCTTCGCCGTCCCCAAAGATCATATAACCCATGCCCGGCGCGCCTTCGCCCTGAGCCCAGGAGTTCATCCGGTCGCAAATCGCCCGGCTGCCGCATTTCGGTCCCGGGACCGCACGGACCACGCCACCACCGTCCACCACCTTGGCGAACACCGCGAAGTCGGAGCCCCGGAAGATCTCGGTCACATCGGAAATCTCGAACGGAATCCGCAGATCCGGCTTGTCGGACCCGTATTTCAGCATGGAGTCCCGGAACGGAATGCGCGGGAATGGCTCGGTCTGCTTCCAGCTCGTGAATTCCTCGAACACGCCCGCCAGGACCGGTTCCACCGCCTGGAACACGTCCTCCTGCTCGACGAAACTCATCTCCACGTCGAGCTGATAGAACTCACCCGGCGAGCGATCGGCCCGGCTATCCTCATCCCGGAAACAGGGTGCGATCTGGAAATATCGGTCGAAGCCCGCGACCATGATCAGCTGCTTGAACTGCTGCGGCGCCTGAGGCAGCGCGTAGAACTTGCCCGGGTGCAGGCGCGACGGCACCAGGAAGTCACGTGCGCCTTCGGGCGAGGACGCGGTCAGGATCGGGGTCTGGAATTCGAAGAACCCGCCATCAACCATCCGGCGGCGGATCGAAGTGATGATCGCCGACCGCATCATGATGTTCTTGTGGATCTTCTCACGCCGCAGATCGAGATATCGGTAGCGCAGCCGGGTCTCCTCGCCCGCGTCCTCCTCGGAGTTCACCTGCAACGGCACCTGTTCCGCTGAGGACAGCACCTCGAAGTTGTCGATCCGCACCTCGATGTCGCCGGTCGGCAGCTTTTTGTTGACGGTCTCGTCCGAGCGCTTCACCACACGGCCGGTGATGCACACCACGCTTTCCAGCCGATGCTTCTCGACCTGCTGGAACGCGGGGTCCTCAATATCGGTCACGCATTGCGTGATGCCGTAGTGATCGCGCAGGTCGATGAACACGAGCTGGCCGTGGTCGCGCCGACGGTGGATCCATCCGGACAGGCGAACGGTCTCCCCGACATGTGCTTCACGGAGTGCGGTGCAAGTATGCGAGCGGTAACGGTGCATGGGTCCGGTTCGGCCTTGTTGAACTACGAGATGTGGATGCAAAGGATATCGGCGCTCGTATAGCGGTTTTGCCGCTCCGGCGCCAATGGTAACACTCAAACGATGCGCGCGACGGTACGCGTGTTAGGGGTTCTCGGTCCGAACGACATGCCGGGTCTCAAGAAGACTGCGACAGGCGCGGGCGGCCTCGGCCCCTTTCTTCTCGAAGTGCTCCAGGAAGAACCGGTTGTGGTCAGCGGTTTCCTGATACTGGTGCGGCGTGAGGACCACGGAGAAAACCGGGACACCGGTATCCAACTGAACCCGCATCAGCGCGTCGACCACAGTGCTCTCGACGAAATCGTGGCGGTAGATCCCGCCATCGACCACGAAGGCGGCCCCAACGACCGCCTGAAACCGTCCAGTTTTCGCCAGCATCTGCGCCATCAGCGGAATCTCGAACGCACCGGGAACGGCGATCACATTGACGGAGACCTGAGATTTCCAAAGCACTGCGGTTTCAGCCTCGAAACCAACTTGGGCCCGATCGACGATATCGGCATGCCATTGGGCCTTCACGAAGGCGATGGGCCGAGTATCCAGTTCAGTGGATTGGGTCATAACAATCTCCATCCGCAGAGCGATCAGCATGTCCGGAAGCGCGCCTGAGCCCAGGACCACCAGAACGGGACGTGAGATCGCATGGCCCCGCAGCGTTGTCCAGCGCGGCAGGGGTCAGCTGGCTGCGGCGAGATGAACGTTTTCGTTCCCAGGCTCTTCAAATTCGTAACCTTCCGACGCACGCTCGCTCTGGTAGGGTCGCGACCATATCCGCCATCGAAAGTCGTTTCGCATGCCCCCACCCGTCCGTGCAGCCCTTCTTTGCGTCGTATCCTGTGCGTTCTTCGCGGGCGCTCAGGCCTTCGCCAAGGCGGCGCAGACATCCGGCATCGGCCCGGATCTCCATCCGTTACAGGTCACCGCCGCTCGATTCCTATTCGCATTTCTGCTGCTTCTCCCGTTGATCCTGCGACAAGGCCCAAACGTTTTCCGAACGGCCGTCCCCTGGCGACATGCGCAGCGGGTCCTGTTCGGCGTGGCGGGGGTGGCCACCCTGTTCGCAGCCTTGGCGGAGATCCCGCTCGGAGATGCGGTCGCGATTGCCTGGGCGAGCCCGTTGTTCGCCCTGCTGTTCGCGGCCCTGTTCCTCAAGGAGAAGGTTGCTGTCCGCCGTTGGATCGCGGCGGCTGTCGGGTTCACAGGGGTGGCCATCATGATGCGCCCAAGCGGTGCGGCGTTCGAGCCCGCAGCCTTGCTCGCGCTGGCCTCCGCCTTGTTCGTTGGCGGAGAGGTGGTCACGATCCGCCTGTTGGCGACCCGGGACAGCACCCTGACTATCCTTGCGATCAATAACGGTCTTGGCTTGCTGATCGCCGGTGCCGCCGCAGCCCCCGTCTTCGTCATGCCGAGTGGCCATCAACTGGTGTTGCTGATGGCCATCGGCGTAATCATGCTGACCGGTCAGGCGATATTCCTGAAGGCGGTTACCATTGCCGAGGCCAGTTTCGTGGCCCCGTTCTATTACGCGACCCTGCTCTGGGCAGCCCTGATTGGCGTGGTGGTGTTCGGTGAAGTCCCGGGATGGCCGCTGATACTGGGTGCGAGTCTGATTGTCGGCAGCGGAATCTATGTCAGCTGGCGCGGGACGGCAGCGGCGAAGGCGTGAGTTATTCCAGGGTGGCCTCGACGCTTCGATCTGCGGTCACCCTCCCATCGCGAGACAGGACGATTCGTCCGGTATAGCGACCGGCGGGCCAGCCACCGGAGGGAGTCCGCGTTCCCATGTACTGAAAGCGGATGATCTCGGTCTTCTCCGCCGTCCAATCGGTCTGAAAAACATCGCCGTTCGGACCGGTGATGCTGATCTCGGCGCGATCTCCCCTCCGCCCCCCCGCGATCCGCATCCAGACGATCAGAACCTCGCCCTTGGCTGGCAAAGGACTCGACTGTGGGATGCCTTGTTCCGCCTCGGCCTTGGAGATCGATCGGCTGGCCAGCCCCAAATCCAGCAGCTTGGGTGCCCGATAGGTCAGCACGTCCTGCAGGTCGGTCTGCCACAACGGGGTAGCACCCGGCCCGCATTCCGGGCCGCCATCGACGCCTTTGAAAGGGTCGACAACCTCGCCATCCTTGTTGACGGTCAGATGGAGATGCGGAAATTCGGTCATGCCGGACAGCCCGACGGCGCCGAGGACCTGTCCTCGCTCAATCTCTTGGCCGGCGGAGACCAATACGCTGCCCTGTTTCATATGGCAGTACTGGGTGGCCCAGCCGTCACCGTGGTCGATCCGGACGCCGTTGCCGCATTCCTTGTCTTTGATTGCGTCGCGTCCGATTTCCCGAAAGCTGACGTCCGACATGTTGTTTCGAGTACCTACGACCCGCCCCGGAGCGGCTGCCAGGACTGGAATATTCTGCTCAATCGCGGCGAGGTTAGGGAGTGCGAAATCGGTGCCTTTGTGGCCGTCATACGACATGTCCAGACACATAAAATCTTTCCGGCCGGCGCTCGGGTCATCATCGACGTAATTGACAATCCAGCAGTCCTGGCCGACCGAGCAGGCGATCGGCAGGGCGAGCCAAAGGGGCGGCTCCGACGCCCAAGCCATTGTTGGAGACAGGCCGTTCACGTCCAATTGCTGGCCAACGGGCGGCGCCGAAATCGCGGCCTCCTGGTCGCGGTGCCGCTGATCCCGGACGGCGTTCAGTCGCTCTTCGTGCGCTTCCTTTTCAAGGATAACGACGTAGAACGCGGCAACGAAAGCAACCAGAGATCCGATGCCCAACAGAACGGTCGTGATGCGCCACCACATGGATTACCTCACGAGCAATCGAAGATATTCACCATAGCCGGACTTCGCGAGTGGGTCCGCCAGCCGCAGCACCTGTTCGGCGTCGATATATCCCATATGGAAAGCGATCTCCTCGACACAGGCGATCTTGAGACCCTGCCGCGCCTCGACAGTGCGCACGAACTCCGACGCCTGCAACAGGCTGTCATGGGTCCCGGTATCGAGCCAGGCGTAGCCGCGACCCAGGCGCTCAACCGAGAGCGCATTCCGCTTCAGATAGACCATGTTCACATCGGTGATCTCAAGCTCCCCACGCGGCGACGGCTTGATATCGCGGGCGATCTCGAGCACCGCGTTGTCGTAGAAATAAAGTCCCGTCACCGCCCAGTTGGTTTTCGGTTGCGCGGGTTTCTCTTCGATGCTCAACGCCTTGCCGTTGTCGTCGAACGCAACCACGCCATAGCGTTCCGGGTCGCTCACATAGTATCCGAACACGGTCGCACCTTCGGTGCGCTCAGCCGACCGCTGCAGCACATCGGTCAGGCCGTGGCCGTAGAAAATGTTATCGCCCAGCACCAGAGCCACCGGATCGGAGCCGACGAAATCCCGGCCGATGATAAAGGCCTCCGCCAGCCCGTTCGGTGACGGCTGCTTGGCATAGCTGATCGAGAGCCCCCACTGGCTGCCATCCCCCAAAAGGTGGTGAAAGGCCGCCTGATCCTCCGGTGTGGTGATCACCAGGATATCGCGAATCCCGGCCAGCATCAGCGTTGCCAGCGGGTAGTAGATCATCGGCTTGTCGAACACGGGCAGCAGCTGTTTGCTCGCCACCAAGGTCAACGGATAGAGCCGTGTTCCGGACCCTCCGGCCAGGATAATGCCCTTCATGATTCGCCCCTTGTCGGTCTGCGTTTCTTTGTAATCCGTGGATCAGGTCCAGGAAATATAGTGTATCAGGCTCGCGCGAGGATGAGGCCCACTGTTGCATCGGCCGCAGCACGCCAATTCCGGCGGGGCACGGCGACGGCCTTATCGAGACTGGAATTGTCCAGAACCGAATAGGCCGGACGGGCGGCAGGAGTCGGATACTCGGAACTCGGGATCGCCTGCACCAGCGGGCGGCGCCCCCAGACCGGCTCGGCGCGGGCGAAAACCGCTTCGGCCAGACCGTGCCAGGTGGTCGCCCCGGACGCCGTATAGTGATGGGTTCCCGCGACCTTGGAGCCCGTTGAACGCGCAGAAATGATTGCGAGGATTGCCGCCGCGATATCCTCGGCGGCGGTCGGGGTTCCGTGCTGATCGGCCACGACCTTGAGCTCGTCCCGCTGAGCGCCGACCCGCAGCATTGTGTTCACGAAATTCTTCCCCTCCACCGCATAGACCCACGCGGTCCGCAGGATCAGGTGATCTTCCAGCCGGTCCCGGATGACGGCCTCACCCGCCTCTTTCGATGCTCCATAAACGCCCAAGGGTGCGATCGGGTCGTTCGGCTGATACGGCCGAGACCCGCTGCCGTCGAAGACATAATCGGTCGACAGGTGGATCAGGCCGACCCCAAGCGCCGCGCAGACCGCCGCCAACGCCGCCGGGCCGTCCCGATTGACCATCATCGCCAGATCCCGCTCGGTTTCCGCCTGATCGACGGCCGTGTAGGCGGCGGGATTGACCACCAGATCCGGCGCGATCGCGGACACGGCCTCGGCAATTCCCTCAGGCCGCGATAGATCGAGCTTGTCACGGCCGGCGCCGATCAGAGTGATACCCGTCGGCGCCGCAGTTTTCATCAGCGCGCCGCCGACTTGCCCGGAAATTCCGGTGACCAGGACCCGCATGCTCTAACCCGCCGTCTTGCTGCCGGTGCCGACCCGGTCCAACTTGTAGGTCCCGTCCAGGATCGGTTGCCACCAGTCGGCATTGTCGAGATACCAGCGCACGGTCTGACGAATGCCGGTCTCGAAGGTGTCACGCGGCTCCCAACCGAGCTCCCGTTTGATCTTTGACGCGTCGATGGCATAGCGGAAGTCATGACCGGGGCGATCGGTCACGAAGCTGATCAGGCTGCGCCGCGCTTTGCCGTCGGACAACGGAGGTGCCATCTCATCGAGCAGATCGCAGATCACTTCGACCACTTCCAGATTGGTCTTCTCGTTGTTGCCGCCGACATTGTAGCGTTCGCCCGCCACACCTGTGCTCGCGATCGTCCAGAGTGCGCGGGCGTGATCCTCGACCTGCAGCCAGTCGCGGACATTGTCCCCCTTACCGTAGACCGGCAGCGGTTCACCCTGCAGACCCTTGATGATCATCAGAGGGATCAGCTTTTCCGGGAAATGATACGGGCCGTAATTGTTGGAACAGTTCGACAGCACCACCGGCAACCCATAGGTCTCGCCCCAGGCGCGGACCAGATGGTCGGACGCGGCCTTGGACGCCGAATAGGGCGAACGGGGATCGTAGGCATGCGTCTCGGTAAATTCCGGATCGCCCGGATACAAGGAGCCGAAAACCTCGTCGGTGGAGATATGATGAAACCGAAATGCGGCGCGACGGTCGCCGTCGAGCGTGTCCAGATGGGCCCGAGCGACCTGCAGCAGACGAAAGGTGCCGACGATGTTGGTCTGGATAAAGTCCTCCGGCCCATCAATCGACCGGTCCACATGACTTTCCGCCGCAAGGTGCATGACGATATCGGGATCATGGGTTCGAAAAACCCGCTCCAATTCACCCGAATCACCAATGTCGACCTGCTCAAAAGCATATCGCGGGTCGTCGGAAACCGAGAGCAGCGATTTGAGGTTGGCCGCATAGGTCAGCTTATCGACATTGACCACCCGGACATCGGTGTCGTTTATCAGGTGGCGGATCACGGCGGAGCCGATGAAACCGGCACCCCCAGTGACGAGAACGGTCCGGATATCGGCCATGGTCAGCGGGTTCCGTCGTAGGTGAAGTAGGCCGGCAGATCGGCCAAGAGCGGATGCTTGGTGTCCTTGTCGGACAAGGTCGGCTCAACTCCAGCCAACGGCCAGTCAATGCCTAGGGCCGGATCATCCCAGGCCAACCCGCGGTCACTCTCCGGCGCGTACCGGCCGGTCACTTTGTAGATCACCTCGGTATCCGGCTCCAAGGTCACGAACCCATGCGCGAAGCCTACCGGAACCAGGATCTGGGTCCAGTTTTCCGCCGATATCTCAGCGCCGACCCACTTGCCGTATGTCGGTGAGCCCGCGCGGATATCTACCGCCACATCAAAGATCCGGCCCCGCACGACCCGCAACAGCTTGTCTTGCGCGTCGGGTGGGGTTTGGAAATGAAGCCCGCGCAGAACGCCGACAGCCTGCGAATGGGAATGGTTGTCCTGCACGAAATCGAGATCGACCCCGGCCTCGGCCATTTCTGCCTTTTTGTAAACCTCGGAAAAGAAGCCTCTGTGATCGCCGAATTTCTTCGGCTGTATCAGTTTGACTTCGGGTATGGCGAGCGCGGTGATCTGCACGCCTTCATCCTCTCAATGGGTGTCGGAGACCCGTCCGGCTATAGCATGCGGTTTCAAACCGGGACAACCGATTAGCGCACCGATGCCCAATACGAGCATTCGAGCCGCAGCGGCCGACCTTGGTGTTCGGTCCGGTTCGGCAAATCTCTCGAATGATTCGACCGGAAATCAAACCCCGTAGGTCTGGGTTGGAGACAGCCGCTGACCACGCTTCAGCTGGTCCCATCCGGCCTTGCGCAGGAGCTCCAGGTATCGAGAATTGCGGTGTCATTGAAAGGCCAATCGAGTATGACTCGAATATAAAAGGACTTTTTGGAGCGAGATCGGGAACCAAACCCTGTTCGTTCATGTTATAATT
>CALAHL010000113.1 GCA_937891725.1 uncultured Rhodospirillaceae bacterium
CACCAAACCTGGGGTGCCGTCAATGTCTCAACACGATACGCTTACATTGCGAAAGATTAAGCAGGACTTGTGTGAGCATGCGGGTGTCTGTCCGCACCGTCGGCAATCCGTCGGTCATGTCATATACCAAAACGACCTGCTTCGCCTCGGCTAGAGGTTTCACCAGGGCCACGGCGGAGGCCAGCGTCTCCTCGACGTCGAGGACCGAGAGGGATGGCTCCATTTCACCGGCTTCTATCCTCGCGAGGTCGAGAAGATCGTCTGTCACGGCGATGACATGGTTGCCTGCTCTCCCGATATCTCGCGCATACTCGGCGTATTTAGGATGCCCCAATGGCCCGAACATCCCCTCCTCCATGATCTTCGAAAATCCCAAAATGGCATTTGCCGGGGTCCGAACTTCATGGGCGACGTTCCGCAAGAGTTCAGATTTCGCCGCATTGGCACGATCCGCTTCCGACCGAGCGGCTTCGAGGCTTTGAGCCACGCCGGTTACCTTGCGGAAAAACCAGACAGACGTGGCAAGCATCACCAAAAACACGACGCCAAGTGCGGTGGCCAGCTTGGGGAGCATCTCCATACCCGGGAGAACAGGCTCCCAGAGGAAATAACCATGCACTGCGCCGTCAAACGTCCTGATTGGAACGCTCGCCTGCCAGAGGCCACCCGTCTCTGGGGACAGCCGCAGATTCGGAAGCGTAAAGCGCTCCGAGATGTCCTCAAGAAAATTCTCGTCGAGCTTTTGCGCAAACAGCATGATAAAATCTGTGCTGCGGTCGACCTCGACTCCACTCAAAGTAAAGTACGTTGTCATACGTACGGCCGCCACGACGTAAAAACTCCCGTCTTTTTGGAGGACACCGAAGTGGGGAATCGGCTCGACATCGTCTGGGGTTTCTCGGGCCAGAGATATCAAAGCGTCCATCCCTCCCCCAAACAGAGAAACAGTATCAAGGGCCACCGACCCACCCTCGACGCTGCTGAAGACAGTCTTATTTTTTTCATTAAGAACATGTGCTTCGGCCACACCCAATGTTTCATAAAGATAGGACCCAAAATTATTTTCGATCCAATTCGGGTTAGCCTTTACAGTCAGATTTTTGACCGCCTCATCCCAATATCCGTACTCCAGAACCAACTCCGAAATCCGATAAAATCTTTCATCGAGCACGGCTACAAACAAATTTTTAGAAGATTTAATCGCATTTTTATTTTGAATTTGAGTCAATAGAACTGCGAACACTGAAATACCAAAGAAGCCCAATGCCAGTAAAATTAAAAACGGTCCTGCAACACCCCATACTGAGGTTTTATTTTTAAACGAAAAATCAATCACGCCCAGTTTTGCCACGTTGTTGTCCCATTGCGCGCACACAAACGCGCGCAACCCCTCGAGATCTACTTGGCCAAGAATGCCCGAGAAAAAGTTAAAATTCCATTTGTTAATAAAGATTGAATATTCTTTAGTATACTAAATCAAAAGTAGCGGATCATTTTCGACTAACAGATCGTCATAGATCAATCCAGCATTGGCGCCCGTTCGTTAGAACGTCCGTATGCTCGTTCACGAGCCTCGAGCACAAGAACCGCAACGGCCCATCGACCTCTCATCTCCCATTGCGGCATTTTAGCTTTGAGCGGCCCTCGCGCACGGACATTCCTTCAGACCGAACCTGCATTCATATCGACCTGCGGTTGGCCGCTCCGTCATAAAGTTGATCCAGCCACTGCGCATTGATGCGGTCGCGCAATTCCAAGGCCTCCGAAGACCCCGAAATTTTGACACGCGGCATGTGCTTCATATGCCCATGGCGATCCGCGCCGCGAACCACCTGCACAAAGCCGCGCCCCTCCAATTGGCGGATCGTCGGCGGAATATAGGCCTGTACGGCGAACCCGATGCGCCTTTCGTCGGTTCGGTTCGGCCCGGATGCATGGGCGACCTTCCAGTTGTGCAGCGACATCTGTCCCGGCCGCAGCAGCACATCCACCGCTGTCGTCTCATCGATGCTTTCAATGCTTTGACCACGGGTCAGGATGTTGTCGGCCGCGAAGGTGTCGTTGTGATCCAGATATGCGCCGAGATGCGTGCCGGGTGCCATCCGCATGCAGCCGTTTTCGACGGTGCTCGGCGTCAGGGCCACCCAAGCGGTCACCGCCACGTCTTCGGACAGGGCGGTATACCGCCCGTCCTGGTGCCAGCTGACGAAACTGGGCGAGTGCCCTCCCTTAGCGAACACGACCGTGCTCAGCGCGAGAATATCGGGACCGATCAGATCCGCGACCGCATCTGCGATCCGAGGGTGATGGACGATCTCATCGAAAAAATCATAGGCGAGATGGGCGTTGTTCCGGTTCACCCCGGCGAAGGACTCAGGATCCGCCGCTTCAACCTGCTCCAGTCGGTCGAGAATGGACGCGACCTCCTCAGCGGTCAGAACGTCCACCGGGAACACGAACCCGTCGCGATCAAGGGCGCTGACCTGTTCCGGCGTCAATCCCGATGTCATGCCGTGAGTTTAGCCCGGATCGCGGAATTTGCCAGCAACTCCTGGGTCGTGCGGAACTCAGGTCGATGACCGGAAAACCGCAGCTACTCAATATTGCCTAAGTAATTGAGATAATTGGTCGGGGAGAGAGGATTCGAACCTCCGGCCCCTGCCTCCCG
>CALAHL010000114.1 GCA_937891725.1 uncultured Rhodospirillaceae bacterium
GGCCGAGGCTTCCTTCTTGCGGCAGACGAGGACGACCGAGTTGGCGAGGGCGTTGCTTCCTTGGCCACGCATACGGCTCGCGTTCTCCGTGCGTACCGGCCAAGTCCCGAGAATAAGATAGCCAGCCTCCATTACGGCACTTAAGAATGTCGCCCACCCTGTGGATGCCAAACCCTCCTGTTCGACTTCCGACTGCTTGAACGCATAATAGATTGCAGCAGGGCCAAAGCCACCATCGTTGAGTATCATTCGACGCATGGCGTTGGTCATTCCCTCGAGGAAGAAGGCCTCCGCGCCACTCCGGCCGCCATGCCTATGTGGCGATGCCACCAACTCTTCAGCCTTTGGCACACCAATAGTCGAAAAGAGGGATGGATATATCGGCGAGAGCGCTGGCTTCATCCATACATAGAAGAAGTCAGAGAGGTCCGCATATCCTATATTGTCGTAGTACGGCGGGTCTGTACTGATTAGACAACCACCCTCAGGCGCCGTGAAACTCGCCGCATCGCATTGGCTAATTAAAGCAGCCTCATCGGGGTACGAATACGTATTTTTGTCAAAGGCCTTAAATATTCCGGAGAGAACAACAGACCAGCTACCGGAAGAACCGGAGAATATGTTGCCCTCAGCAAAATCCCAGATCATGGGAATGGCATGGCGCCCAAACAGGTTCCTTGGGCACTGTGCAATCGGCTCCCAGCGACACAATGAGTTCGCCAAGTCTGCAAGTTTTCCGATACAGAAGTATAGATAGACGCTTACCGCGTCAGCATATGCCTTTGCACCAAGCGATCCCGACTCTATACCATTGGGGTCGGATTGCATACCGCTATCCAGTGAATCCACCTCGACCTTTCGGCGTGCTTCAGCAACCAAGTCGGTGAACGTCGTGAGAGCAATAGTCTGCCGTTCAGTGAATAGATCACCAAACGTGTCCATCCCGTAGTTTCCGACGCGGAATCCCAGCGCATCATGATCGAACGCCAGGTCCGGTCTCCAATTGGCCATTTCGGAAGTAGCAGCAGTCACATGCGATAGCTGAGGCTCAAGATAAACCCGCCCGCCCTTTGTGTCGGCAACCATAGCAATCAGATGCTGTCCAAGACCCTTGGCTTTTGCAATGCTCCGAATGTAATCGGCGGTAATTGCCGTTCCGGAAATCGGGCAGACGAAATTTGCTCCACGTCCTGCCTTAGTACCTTCTCGCGCTTTCTCAATCTCGGCCTTTGAGCCGCCAGAACGGATGCAGTAAGAGATCGATTTTGCTGTGCGGTCAACAATTGGCTCGACCCAAACCTCTTTGCCAACCTTCGCGCTTACCAAAAAACTCGAAGCGATCGGCACCTGCACATCCGCAAAGGCCGGGTCCGGGCTCGGCACCGTCCGGGCCCAGATCCAGGCGATCACCGTCGCCTTGCCGCCGCCATACTCCTTCGGCAGGTCCACCTGCGGGTAAAGATGCCCGATGCGCTCCCACGCCTTCTCGCGCATCCATTCGCCGTAGTATTTCACATCCTCGGCCAGCCCTTCGGCATTGCGGTAGAACGACCGCTCCTTGATGCCCGGATGAATAGGGGGCATGTCCTTGAACTTCGGCGGGATCTCGATCATCGCCTTGCCGATCATCACCG
Source organism: uncultured Rhodospirillaceae bacterium (assembly GCA_937891725.1). Taxonomy (GTDB): domain Bacteria; phylum Pseudomonadota; class Alphaproteobacteria; order Thalassobaculales; family Thalassobaculaceae; genus JANSYC01. Next base: position 1,635 of record CALAHL010000114.1, read on the forward strand.
CCACCGGGTTCAGGTCGGACCCATAGGCAGGCAGACCCAGCCGCTGCGCCTCTAGCGGGATCGACCCGCCGCCCGAGAACGGGTCATAGACCGGCGGCAGCACCCCACCGCACGACCGCCGGATTTCTGCCCGCGCGCGTTCCAGCACTTCCTCGTTGGTCGAGTTCTCCCACTTCACCAGGTCTTCGATGATGGCAAACAGCCGCTGCCGCTCCCGCTCCTGATCCTCATGGGTGGGGAACTGGTCAGGGTGGCTGGAGGGATCGTCCACCAGCTGCGCAAACAGCACTGCCCGGCACGCCGCCAACGGCCGCCGCGCCCACCACAGATGCAGGGTGCTGGGGTGCCCATGCCGGATCGACTTCTCCCGCGCCGAGGCGGCGTTGATGGCCTCAAGTGGGATGGCGACTTCGATCAGTTTCTTCTTGTAGGTCATTGGGGGGCCTCCGCCCGCTCGAGCAAGCGCTTTAGATTGAACTGTATCGCCGTCTGTTCGAACGTAGGTTCGTGATCCGACAAAGCCCCCCGCACATACCGCGGTTCGCATGCAAAGCCACGGTCGATCTGAACGATGGCCAAGATGAATTTATCGGGCTCGTGTAGTGAGGTGATGACTTCTTGCCGGGTCAGCATCACGCTATCTGCCCCATCGATCCTTCCTTTGACCTCTATGAACCGCAGATGGCCAGTTCGCGGATCATAGGACGCAATGTCGTAGCCAACCTTCTGCGCCGACACGTCGGACGGCTCATTCCCCAGCGCCCGCTCAACTGTTATGACTGTGAATCGGCATGCAAAAGTGACCCACTTGGGTGGGTTATGATCATCTA
>CALAHL010000115.1 GCA_937891725.1 uncultured Rhodospirillaceae bacterium
CCATGGGCCGATCCGACAGCCACCCCACCCGCTTGGCCGGAACCGCAATCCACGGAGGACTCGGCATCGGCCGGGTCCTGCACCACCAACCCCGGATCGTGATCCGCCGGGTGGTCGCCGAGGATGTCGGCGAGGAGCGGATCCGGTTGGACCGGGCCCTCGAGCGGATGCACAGCTCGATCGACCGGCTGCTCTCCACCGATGCACTGTCGGAGGTCGGCGAACATCGGGAGGTGCTGGAAACCTATGTTCTGCTGGCGCGGGACAAGGGCTGGATCAATCGGATGCGGGAGGCAATCGACAGCGGCCTGACCGCAGAGGCCGCGATTCAGAAGGTGCGCGACGACACCCGCGCCCGGATGGCCAGCATCACCGACGCCTATCTCCGCGAACGCCTGGCCGATCTCGAAGACATCGCCCTGCGCCTGCTGCAGACGCTCGCTTCGGACGGGGAGAATGCCGGAACAGAAGCCTATGCCCCCGAGGGGGATTGGGTGCTGGTGGCCCGCAGCATGGGACCTGCCGAATTGCTCGATTACGACCCGAGCCGGCTCAAAGGACTCGCCCTGGAGGAAGGATCTGCGACGGCGCATGTTGCGATCGTCGCGCGCGCGCTCGATATTCCGGTGATCGGCCGTGTGGCCGGATTGCTGGGAGAGGCGGAGCCCGGCGACACCATGATCGTGGACGCGGATCACGGCCAGGTCCTGCTGCGGCCGAGATCCGACGCCCTTGCGCAGTTCGCGGCGGCTCAAGGTGCCAGAGCCGAGACCCGAGCACGCTATGACGCCATTCGGGATCTCCCGGCGGAAACCCTGGACGGGGTTCGGGTGTCCCTCAACCTGAATGCCGGGTTGCTGGTGGACATGAGTCAGCTGGAGCGGACCGGCGCCGATGGGATCGGCCTGTACCGAACCGAGATCCCCTTCCTGGTGCGGCGGGAATACCCGGATGTGGACGCCCAGACCCAGCTCTATGCCCGCATCCTGGAAAGCGCAGGCGGGCGCCCGGTGACCTTCCGCACCCTGGATGCCGGGGGCGACAAGCGCCTGCCGTCCTTCGCCCATGATATCGAGGACAACCCGGCCCTGGGCTGGCGTGCGCTTCGGATTGGGCTCGACCATCCCAGTCTGCTCCGTCAACAGCTGAGGGCGCTGTTCCGGGCATCGGCCGGACTTACGCTCCGCGTCATGTTCCCGATGGTGGCGACGGTGGACGAATTCCGCGAGGCCCGGCAGATGGTCGAACTGGAGCGGCGCAGGGCGGAAGCCAATGGTGCGATCCTGCCCGCGACCGTCGAGGTCGGCGCCATGATCGAGGTTCCGTCGATCCTCTGGGATCTCGATCGGTTGGCTGCGGAAGCCGATTTCCTCTCGGTCGGCAGCAACGACCTGTTCCAATTCCTCTACGCGGCGGACCGGGACAGTCCTCGGCTGGCCCGCAGATACGACCCACTGACCAGCCCCTTCCTCACGGTTCTAAAGCAAATCGCAACCACTGGAACACGCCATGGTTGTCGTGTAACTTTATGTGGTGAGCTGGCTGGACGACCGGTCGAGGCCCTGATCCTGGTGGCCCTCGGATACCGCAATTTATCTATGAATGCTGCGTCGATCGGGGTGATTAAAGAGACCCTCCGATCCCGTCAGATCAGTAATTTAGATAAGTTTATTGAGTTTTTGATTGAAAAAAATGCCGCGGACATCAGAAATCGCGTCACAACTTTCCTGCGGGATCACCCCTGAACTCTGTCGGGACCGATCCGGCCGCGGGCGAAACAGTATTAACCCAAATCG
>CALAHL010000116.1 GCA_937891725.1 uncultured Rhodospirillaceae bacterium
CCAACCGGTCACGTCCATGCCTTCATAGGGCGTGTAGTCGGTGTCGTGGTGCAACATCTCCTGGGTGATGGTGACCTTCTTCTCGGCATCCCAGATGCAGATATCCGCGTCCGCTCCGATCGAGATCGTGCCCTTCTGAGGGTAGACCCCGAACAGCTTGGCCGCATTGGTCGAGGTCAGCGCCACGAACTGCTGCGCGTCGATCCGACCCTTCACCACGCCTTCGGAGAACACGATCGGCATCCGGGTCTCGAGGCCCGGAACCCCGTTGGCGATCTGGTTGAACGGCGCATTGTCGCCGGCCCAGAACTTCCCGTCGACCGCGTCGATATTGTAGGGCGCGTGGTCGGAGGTGACGTTGCCGATGGTGCCGCTGTTGATATGCCGCCACAGGGCCTGCTGATCGGGCACCGAACGCGGCGCGGGTGAGCACAGGACCCGTGCGCCCTGACGCTGATCGCCTTCAAGATCGTCGGCGGTCAGCACGAAATACTGCGGACAGGTCTCGGCGAACACCTTCACGCCGCGATGCTGGGCGCGGCGGATTTCCTCGGCCGCTTCCTCACAGGTGACATGGAAGATCTGGATCGGCTGATCCAGAAGCTCGGCCAGCATGATGACCCGCTGACAGGCCTCCCGCTCGACCAGCGCCGGCTTGCACCAGGCGTGGTACTTGGTCGCCCCCAGGCCCGCGCCGATCAGCTTTTCGGTCATGTACATGATCGCGTCGTGATTCTCGGCGTGCACGCAGACCAATGCGCCGTAGCGTCGCGCCACCTCGAAGATCCGCAGGATCTCACGGTCGTCCACCCGGTTCTTCGGATAAGTCATGAACAGTTTGAGCGAGCGCAGACCGCTCTCGATCAAGCCCGGCAGCTCATCATTCACCACCGTGTCGGACGGGTCGGAGATGATGATGTGGAAGCTGTAGTCGATGCAGGCCTGCTTGGCCTTCTCGTGATAGGCGTCGACCATTGGCTTGATGCTCTCGCCCTTCTCCTGACTGGAGAACGCGATGACCGTGGTGGTGCCGCCGCACGCGGCCGAGCGGGTACCGCTCTCCCAGCTCTCGGCGTTCTGGCCGCCACCGGACGACGGCTGTGCGATGTGACAGTGACTGTCGACGCCCCCCGGCATCACCATCCGCCCCGCCGCATCGATTGTCCGCGTGGCGGAGCCCGCGAGGGTCTCGGCCAAGGCGACGATGCGCCCGTCCTTGATGCCGATATCGGCCCGGGTGGTATCGGAGGCATTCACGACCACGCCCCCCTTGATGATCACATCGAAATCACTCACGGCAAGTCTCCCGGCGGGTGTGGCTTTGGACTGTGGAAACGCGGTCTTCGGTAGGTGAATGATATTGCCATGCGAAACGGCGACGGGGCAAAGGGGGAAGCACCGAATTTGACCGGTGCCCGCTCGCCATCATCCGTTCGCGTCGCTCACCGCATTGGTCAGAGCGAGAAGCGTGGTGTTCACCGGGGTCGGAACGCCGTGACGAGCACCAATATCAACCAGGGCTCCGGTCAGCTGACGGCTCTCCAACGGGCGGTCGGCCAAAACGTCGAAATACATAGAGCTGCCGGCGTCTCTCGGGAACGCCTTGATGAGCGCCGCCATGCGCGCCGCCTCATCGGGCTCCAGCACCGCACCGTCGGCGCGGGCGACCGCGACCGCCTCGTCGAGAATGGTGCGGGTCAGATCGAGAATATCCGGGTGCTGCAGGACCGCCTGCCGAAGCCGGGTCAGGGCGGTGATCGGATTGACCACCAGATTGATCATCAGCTTGCGCCACGCCAGCGTCGTGAAGTCCGCGCTGAGCCCGACCGTGATCGGCACGTCGTCGAACAGGGCCGAGAACGCCCTGCCGTCGTCGGTGTCCGGTGCCAGCATGTCGGCGTCGCCGATATGCCGGATCCGAACATGATCGGGCGCAATCCGCTCTCCGTTGTAATAGACGATGGTCGGCACGGCCGTCGCGGCACCGATGAACGGCGCCACACGCGCCGCGTGGTCGATGCCGTTCTGCATCACAGCCACCCGCGTCTCCGGGCCGCACAGCTTGGCGAGCCAGGGTGCCGCGGAGGGAGTGTCCTGTGCCTTGGTGACCAGCAGCACCCAATCCACCGGCGTGGCGTCTTCAGGATCGGTGAGCGTCCGCATGGACACCTCGACCTCGCCTTCCGGCCGTTCAAGTTTCATGCGGTCGAGCGGTCGGCGCCCGCAGGCGACGACCTCAAGGCGCCCGGCATGGCCGAGGCTTGCCGCCGCCACACCGCCAATACCCCCCAGACCAATGACTGCGACCGTCGTATTCCGGTCGCTCATTTCGACAGATTGGTATTCAAGAACTCCGTGAACGCCGCCCAGGACTGGGTGTCCGCCACCTCCCGATATCGGTCGGAACCGAACACGGTGAAGGCATGGGGCGCGCCGGAATAGACCTGCATCTCGTAGCTCAGGCTGGCCGCTTCCAGCTCCTTCGACAGGGCCGCCACATCGTCCATGGTGATCGAGCTGTCCGCACCGCCATGGGCGATCAGCAGCGACGGGGTCGATGCCGGATAGCTTTGACCCTGAGGGGTCGACAACCCCCCATGGAAGGTCGCATAGCCCTTGACGCCGCTCGCCTTGCCGGACCGCGCAAGCTCCAGAGTGGCGGCTCCGCCGAAGCAATAGCCCATCACCACAACATCGCTTGAGCTGGCAGCCCGCGCCTCCTCCAATCCGGCCAGGATAAGAGTCCGCATCCGCTCCCGGTCGTTATACAGTTTGCCGGTCTCGGCCTTCTTCGCTCCGGTTTCCTGCGGCCGATTGCCCTTGCCGTACAGGTCGACCGCGAAGGCGTCATAGCCCAGCTCGGCCAGCATATCGGCACGTTTGACCTCGTAGTCGGTCAGCCCGTCCCAGTCGTGGATCACCAGGACCAGCCCCTTCGGGTCTCCCGTCGCTACAGCCCGGTATCCCGAGAACGTCTCGCCGCCGACCTCGTAGTCAACGACCTCTCCTGCCGATGCGAGCGATGGAA
>CALAHL010000117.1 GCA_937891725.1 uncultured Rhodospirillaceae bacterium
AGGATGCGGGACGCAAATTTGACCCCTGCTATTTGCTTGACCGGGGCAGCACCACCGACGCCGCCGGACGCGAGCTTCTTCCGCGTCTCGACCAGTTCGCGCTCCAGCTTGCGACGCTCCTCGATCAGAGCACGCACGCGCTCCGGGACATCTTCGGGGGTGGATTTCAATTCCGCCGCCGCTTTGCCCAAGGCGGCATCCCGCCCGGTAAGCCAAGCCAGGGCCCCCTCGCCGGTCACCGCCTCGATCCGGCGCACACCCGAGGCGACCGCACTTTCGGTCACAATCTTCAGCAGACCGATATCACCGGTGCGGCGCACATGGGTGCCACCGCACAACTCAATCGACCATGCGGCCTTTCCGGAGCCAGCCTCCGGCGCACCGCCCATCGAGACCACCCGAACTTCCTCGCCGTATTTCTCACCGAACAGCGCCATGGCCCCCTCGGCGATCGCGTCGTCGGGCGTCATAAGACGGGTGGTGACCTCAGAATTGCCCCGCACCCGTCGGTTCACCTCGGCCTCGACCCAGACGAGGTCGTCTCGATCAATCGGGGTCGGCTGGCTGAAATCGAACCGGAGCCGGTCCGGCGCCACCAGCGACCCCTTCTGGGCCACATGATCCCCCAGCTTGAGCCGCAGCGCCTCGTGCAACAGGTGCGTGGCCGAATGGTTGGCACGGATCCGATCCCGTCGATCCGAATCGACGGTCATTTCCAGCGCATCGCCAACCGACAGCGGCCCGCTCCGGAGTTTACCGATATGGATCCAGAGGGAACCTGCCTTCTTCTGTGTGTCCGACACGTCAACAATCGCGCCACCGGGGGACCGCATGGTACCGCTATCGCCCTGTTGGCCACCGGACTCCCCGTAAAACGGGGTCTGATTGACCACCACGACGACATCCGCACCGGGCTCCGCCCGGACGACCGGCGAGCCGTCCACGACCAGACCCACAACCGTTCCTTCGGCCTCGGTCGTGCTGTAACCGAAGAAGTCCGTCGCTCCCAGCTTGTCCTTCAAGTCGAACCACACCGCCTCGGTCGCAGTGTCTCCGGACCCCGACCATGCGCTGCGCGCGAGAGCCCGCTGACGCTCCATCGCGGTTGAGAACCCGGCCTGATCCAGCGCCCGGCCCTGGCCCCGCAAGATGTCGGCGGTCAGATCCACCGGGAACCCAAAGGTATCGTAAAGCTTGAAGGCAACCTCACCATTGAGGGCCTGGCCATCTCCGAGCTTGTCGGTCTCCTCCTCAAGCAGCTTCAAGCCACGGTCGAGAGTGTCCTTGAACCGGGTCTCCTCCAGCTTGAGGGTCTCCCGGATCAGGGATTCCGCGCGACCCAGTTCGGGAAAGGCCTGACCCATTTCCGCAACCAAAGCCGGCACCAGTTTGAACATCAACGGATCGGTACAGCCCATGATATGGGCGTGCCGCATCGCCCGCCGCATGATCCGTCTCAGAACATAGCCGCGGCCATCATTGGCCGGCAGCACTCCGTCGGCGATCAGGAACGCGCTGGCCCGCAGGTGGTCGGACACCACCCGGTGCGATATCTTATAGGGTCCGTCCGCATCTGTGCCCGACGCTTCGGCCGAGGCTTCGATCAGTTTACGCATGGTGTCGATATCGTAGTTGTCATGCTTGCCCTGCATGACAGCCGAGATCCGCTCGAGCCCCATTCCGGTGTCGATAGAAGGACGCGGAAGGTCGACGCGCTGGTCCTTGGTGATCTGTTCGAACTGCATGAACACGAGGTTCCAGATCTCGATAAACCGATCGCCGTCTTCGTCCGGTGACCCCGGCGGTCCGCCAGGAATATGCGCGCCATGATCGTAGAATATCTCAGAGCACGGTCCGCATGGTCCGGTATCGCCCATCGACCAGAAATTATCCGAGGTGGCGATCCGGATGATCCGGTCATCCGACAACCCGGCGATCCTGCGCCACAGACCAGCAGCCTCTTCGTCATCCGCATAGACCGTGACAAGAAGCCGGTTCTTGTCGAGCCCGAACTCTCCGGTCACCAGGTTCCAGGCGAATTCGATCGCCTGCTCTTTGAAATAGTCTCCGAACGAAAAGTTCCCGAGCATCTCGAAAAACGTGTGATGTCGGGCGGTGTAGCCGACATTCTCAAGATCGTTGTGCTTGCCGCCGGCGCGCACGCATTTCTGGGAGGTTGCCGCGCGACTGTAGTCGCGGTGCTCCGCACCGGTGAACACGTTCTTGAACTGAACCATTCCGGCATTGGTGAACAACAGACTGGGGTCGTTCAAGGGGACCAGAGGGCTCGAGTCGATCACGGCGTGGCCGTGAGCGCCAAAGTAATCGAGGAACCCGCGTCGGATATCGTTGGTGCTGGCCATCTGCGTAAAACCTTGCTGTAGGACCGTCTCCGCCGCCCCGTGTCGGAGCCCGGCGCCGATCGACCTAGCTTCGATCGATCAGCGCGCGGCCACCGGTTTTACCGATGCAGCAAAGCCAAGTCCACAGCCGGTCTCACGAGGCGGCGTCGGCCCACCGTCGAGCAGACTCGTTTCACTTAGCCCTCGTCAGGTACGCCACCCTCCTCGGGGTCCGGGCTCCCGACCAGCATGGCCCCCGCCACGAGCCCGGCATTTTCCCGGATCCGTCGCTCGATCGAGTTCGCCATATCCGGATTGTCGGCGAGGAACTGTTTGGCGTTCTCCCGCCCCTGACCGATCCGTTGGCCGTCGCATGAGAACCACGCACCTGATTTCTCGACAATATTTGCATTGACGCCAAGATCGAGAAGCTCTCCCGTCTTTGAGACACCCTTGCCGTACATGATGTCGAATTCAACGACCCGGAACGGCGGCGCGAGCTTGTTCTTCACGACCTTCACGCGGGTCTGGTTGCCAACCACCTCATCCCGGTCCTTGATGGCACCGATCCGTCGGATATCCAGACGCACGGAGGCGTAGAACTTCAGCGCGTTGCCGCCGGTCGTGGTCTCGGGACTGCCGAACATCACGCCGATCTTCATGCGGATCTGGTTGATGAAGATCAC
>CALAHL010000118.1 GCA_937891725.1 uncultured Rhodospirillaceae bacterium
GAGCCTGGCGCCTACACCGGCGCCCAGGCGAAGGGCCGCCCCGGCAAGCTGGAGGCAGCCGATGGCGGCACCTTCTTCCTGGACGAGATCGGCGACATGTCCGCCGAAACCCAGGCGAAGATGCTGCGGGTCCTGGACGAGGGCCGATTCGAGCGGTTGGGTGGAACGGTCACGCGGGACGCCGACTTCCGCCTGGTGACCGCCACCAACCGCTCGCTTGAGAAGCTGATCGCGGAGGAAAAATTCCGAGCCGATCTCTATTTCCGGATCGGGGTCGTGACCCTGACCACCCCGCCTCTCCGGGACCGGATCGAAGACATCCCGGCCATTGCCCGTGCGATCCTGACCCGTATCGCCGACCGCCATGGGCTGGCCGCGCGCGAGCTCCGGGCCGACGCGCTCGGCGTGCTGACCCGCCACAGCTGGCCCGGCAATGTGCGGGAGCTGATCAACGTGATTCAGAAAGCCGCCATTTTCGCCGAGGGCCCCGAGCTGACCGCGGACGACCTCTCCGACCTCGCACCGGCCTCGAAAGCCGGTCCTCGCGCGCCGTTGAAACGGCGCCTGGAAAGCGTAGAGGAAGGCCTAATCAGACAGGCGCTGGTGACTTCTCACGGCAACAAGAAACGCGCCGCCGAGATGCTCGGGATCAGCCGAGGGTATCTGTACAAGCGCCTGGCGGAGATGGGATAGGGCGATCACCCACCCAAGGCGAACATCAGTCGGTAGAGCCCGATGGTGACGTCGCGGGCTTCGCGTTCCGCCAAGCCGGACTCAATGCCGCTCTCCGCGAGAGCGGCCCGCACGAAGCTCTCGTCGGTGCCTTCGATCACGGCGGTGAACGGCGCTTTTCCGTCCGCTCCTTTGCGGATCTTCTGCTCGGTGGTCCCGACCAGGGATCGATCAAGATCCGACTGCCAGAACGCGACACGGGTGATGCCTTCCCGTTCCCGCAGATCGTGCAGCGCCAGCCCCGAGATCCAGCGCGCGATCGGTTCGACCTGCCCGTCCGGAGGCGTGAAGCGGATGGTGGCGAGCACCGACCCCGCCACCTCGCCCGAGACGAACCGGACCCGGCAGACCGAGCGGATGAAATTCCGGAAATGCGGCATCATCTGCTTGGTCCATTCGGTCGGATTGTCGAGCGAATGGCGATAGACCGGGTCGTCAAAGGCAGCCATCGAGTCGGTCTCATACAGGGCGAGATAGCGGTGTTTGCCGCGTCCGATCTTTTTGTAGCGTCGGCCGGACCGCCATCCTGGGAAGCCGACCCGCTGCGGCACATGTTCGCGATGATACCACTCGCTGAACTCGGCATCCGCCTCCGGGGCCGCATCGCCCCAAACCGCCATCACGGCTTCACTCATCCGACATCCTCCTCGATGGGCTCCGGGTTTCCGGACCTTTGTCTTGGCGGGCATCGTCGCATAGCATCCGGACCAACAGCAAAGGGGAGGACGGCATGAGAGTCTTGCTGGTTCAGGGCGCAAACATGGAATGGCTTGGACGCCGCCAGCCGGAACTTTACGGCACCACCACGGCAGCCGAACTGGACGCATCGATCGGCGCCGAAGCGGAGTCCAAGGGCGTCGAACTCGATATTTTCTATTCCAACATCGAGGGCGAGGCGATCACCCGCATCTACCAGGCAGCCCGCGACGGGATCGACGGTTTGCTGATGAACCCGGCGGGCTTTCTGTACCAGGGCTTCGCGCTCCGCGACTGCCTGCGCGGTGTGCGCCTGCCCTATATCGAGGTGCACATGACCAATCTTGAGAAACGCGGAATGCATTCCGTGCTGGCCGAGGAGTCCCACGGCATGATCGTCGGCCTCGGCCTCGACTCTTATTCGCTGGGACTGGAAGCGCTGATCCGCGTCATCAAGCGGCAAACGCCGTCTTGAGGGCTGTAACCCCGTCATCGATCGCCTGTTGGGCCACGTCGATCACGCCGATCGCCCGAATGAAGCCGTGGATCATGCCGGGGTAGTCGATCAGTTCGACCGCGACACCCGCTTCCTTAAGGCGCGCGGCATAGGCCGTCCCCTCATCCTTCAGCGGGTCGAACCCGGCTGTCTGCACCAGGGCCGGTGCCACCCGCGCCAGACTCGGCGCACGGAGCGGAGAGGCGCGCCAATCAAACCTCTGATCGTTCGAGGTGAGATACAGCCTCTGGATCCAGGCCAGCCCGTCCCGCGTCAAAAAATAGCCGTCAGCGAAGGCATCGATCGAGCCGCCCTGTGCCGCCATGTCGGTGTTCGGGTAGATCAGCCACTGGAAGCACGGCAAGGGGCCGCCCACGTCGCGCGCCATCAGCGAAATCACCGCCGCCAGATTGCCGCCAGCACTGTCGCCTCCAACGGCGATCCGTGAGGGATCGATCCCGAAACTCTCGGCTCGGTCCACCACTTCCATGAACGCGGCCCAGGAATCCATCACCGCCGCCGGAAACACGGCTTCCGGAGCGAGCCTGTAGTCGATCGAAAGGACAACGCAGCCCGCGCCGACCGCCGTGGCCCGGCAGATCGGATCATGGCTGTCCAAGGTGCCGAAAACCATCCCGCCACCGTGATAGTAGATCAGCGCCGGGGCGCCACGGTCGGCGATACCGGTGGGACGATAATAGCGATACCCGATGGCGCCACCGGGACCCGGGAAGCTGCCGTCCCGAACCTCTGAGAATCGGGGGTCGGGATCCGGCAGCGGCTTGGTGGTGGCGGCGACCATCTTGCGGGCTTCGACGGCATCATCGGTGTCGAAGGGCGAGCCGTTCGCGGCAATAGCCTCCAGCATGGCGCGGCATTGCGGATCCAAGTCCATCTTCGGTGCTCCCCGACAGGTTCAGGAAAGCTTAGGCGGTCACTTCCCCCTTTGAAAGCGGAACGGCCGCCCCGCAAGGGACGGCCGCGCCGTAAATGTGTGTCAGACCCGGTGGAACCTAACGGGAGAACACCTGATCCGGGAGCCAGAGAGCCAACTCCGGGAACATGACAACCGCGCTCAGGCCGATCACCTGCAGGATCACGAAGGGAATGATGCCCTTGTAGATGTCCTGCATCTTCACCGCCGAAGGTGCCACGCCCTTCATATAGAACAGCGCGAACCCGAATGGTGGCGTCAGGAACGACGTCTGTAGATTGGTCGCCGCTAGGATAGCAAACCAATATATCACCTGATCCTGAAGAGCCTGCGTCTGAGCCATGTTGGTCGGCGGCTCCATCCCCAGATGGGGGGCGAAGGCCGGCGCCATGGTCCGGATGATCGGTGCGAACACCGGCAAGATGATGAGCGTGATCTCCAGGAAGTCGAAGAAGAAGCCAAGCAGGAAGATCGCGAACATCAGCATGAACAGAAGCGCCCAGGGGCTCAGCTCAAGCCACTCAATGAACTCAATGATCAGATCTTCGCCGTAGACGTTCCGGAAGATGGTCGAGAACGCGGTCGCGCCAACGAAGATGAAGAAGATCATCGCCACGGTCAGCGCCGTCCGGTGGATCACCGAGGTCAGCACTTCCCGGTTGAGCGTCTGGTTGAACCAGGCCAGGACCAAGGATCCGAAAGCACCGACGCCGGCGGCCTCGGTTGGCGTTGCCCAGCCGGCGAAGATCGAGCCCAGCACCATCACGATCAGGAAGATCGGTGGCACGAAGCCTTTCAGGACCCCACCCAGCAGGGTGTTGCCCTCGGCCCGGCCGATAATCATGGACGCCAGGAAGATAACCAGGAACGCACTCAGTCCCCAGTTGACCCATTCGGCAGCGCCCGAAGCATCGCCGACAATCGCCCCACCAACAGCCAAGCCCGCGATGACCAAAAACTTGATCACGTTGGACATGCGGGTCGGCTCAAGCTTGATCATGCCGTCCGGCAAGGGCGGCGCCAGATGCGGTTTGATCGTGCAGGTCGTCACGATATAGAGGAAGTAGAGGCCGGCCAGAACCAGGCCCGGCAGGATCGCGCCGATGAACAGATTGCCCACCGATACGGCCAGCAGGTTGGCCATCAGCACCAGCATGATCGACGGCGGAATCAGAATGCCGAGCGTGGCCGAGGCCGCGATCGTCCCGGTCGCAAGCGCCGGATTGTAACCGCGGGTCAACATCGCCGGCAGCGCCAGCAAGGTCATCATAACGACGGACGCGCCGATGATACCGGTGGTCGCCGCCATGATCGTGCCCATCACGGTGACCGAGAGCGCGAGCGCCCCAGGAACCCGGCGCAGCATGACCTGCAGGATGTGCAGCAGATCTTCCGCCACCTTCGACTTCTCGAGCATGGTGCCCATGAAGACGAAACACGGTATCGCAACCAGGATCGGGTTCTGAATGGCACCCGACGCGCCGTCCCCTCCCCACACCCGCTGGATCACCTGATAGAATACGGCGAAGTCGAGGAAGCCGAGTTCAATCGCAATGATACCGAAGACCATCGACACGCCACCCAGCGCAATCGCAACCGGAAGCCCGGTGAACAGCATGAACGCCAGCGCCAGGAACATGTAAGCGCCGATAAATTCGTACAGGTGGTCGTAGATCAGTTCCCACATTTCCATCATTGCTTGGCACTCTCTTCCAGGAGAGCGCGCTCTGCCTGACGGCGCGCCTCTTCCAATTCTTTTGCGTCGCCCGCGAAAATCTCCAGTCCGCCGGAGCCTTCATCCTGCTGGAACTGGCTGCCGAAGAGATAGGCGCAGAGGCGAATAATGGTCGCGATGAAAGCCATCATCAGCACCGTAAAGCCGATGATCATGACGCTTTTCACGATCCAACGCTTCCCGATACCGGTCAGCGACTCGGATCCCTCGCCCTGATGGAAGGACAGCGCCACCATATCGAAGGAGTAGACCATCATCAGAATGACGAACGGGACGCCCAAGACGACCAGACCGACAAGCTCGATCCAGGCCTGCTTTCTTTTCGGCAACAGTTCACGGAACACATCAACCCGCACATGTGCGTTGGCCAAATAGCCGAAGCCGAAGGTGAGCATCAACAAGACAGCGTGGATATGCCATTGCATGTCCTGGAGAATCGTCGAGACCGATATTCCAGACTCGGCCGTGTATGTCGCGAACAGCAGCCGAGTGAAGTCGATCTTCCGCGTGACCACGTCAAACATGATGACTAAGATCAGCGGGATCATCGCCCATCCGACCGTTCTGCCTATCCCTCGCGCGACCCGGTCCAACCCGTTCGCTAAACTCAGTAATCCACCCATCGACCTCTGTCCGGTTGGTTTTCCCCGACGGGAACACTCCAAGCCATACCATACGGATCGCGGCTCCCGCAGACATGGAAGCCCTATTCTTCGACGTATGGAGAAGTGTTCCGGCTCAAGAGAAAAACGGCAACTCGGCGCCGCCGTTTTTCAAGTCTTGGGACCGCATCGGAAAGCTCAGGTCACACCAAGGTGATGCAATATCCGGCCAAGACGCGGTCCCAGAGGTAGAGATTACTTCAGGTAACCCATTTCGCCCCAGACCTTGTAGCTCTCGTGGAACTTTTGGAAGCTGTCCCAAAGAGTCTTCACATCCGGGTTGGCAGCCAGTTCTTCTTGAAGAACTTCTTCCCATTTACCGCGCAGGGTATCCAGAACCTCATCGCTCCAGGTGACGTTGGTCACACCGTCGGCGATGTTGGCCAGCATGGCCGCCGGTTGCAGGGCTTCACCCTCGGCCAACTCAACACCGATATTCGCCTTGCACGAGGTCTCGAACATCGCTTTATGCGGCTTTTCCAACGCATTCCACGATTCGCGGTTCACGAGAACCTCGTTCGTCGTGGACTGCTGATGCCAGCCCGGGAAGTAGTTGTACTTCGCGATCTGATAGAAGCCGTAGGACCGGTCAATTGCCGGCATCGAGAACTCGGTCGCATCGATCGTGCCGAGCTCGAGAGCCGGGTAGATGTCGCCACCGGCAAGCTGCTGGGTGGAAACACCGAGCTTCTGCATCACCTTCGCGCCGACGCCGAAGAACCGCATCTTCAGGCCCTTAAGCTGATCGAGATTCTCGATCGGCTCACGGAACCAACCCGAGGTCTCCGGCGGGATCATGCCGCAATAGAAGTACTCGATGCCGTCCCGGCCATAGAACTCCTTGGCAAGGTCAACACCACCGCCGTACTGCAGCCAGGCATTGAACTCGAGGGCGCCAGGACCGAACGGCCAGGTGGACAGGAACGCGAACACCTCGTTCTTGCCCTGGTTTGCCCCAGGGGTGCCGTAAGCCGCTTCGAAAGCGCCCTGCGATACCGGATCATAGTACGCGTAGCCGCCAGCCAAAGCGCCGGGCTCGAACACCTTGATGTCGAAATCGCCATCCGACATTTCCCGGACAGCCTCAGTGATCCGAGGGCCGACTGCGCCAATCACAGCGACGTTGGTGCCAAACGCGGAATGCAGCTTCCAACGCACTTTCTTCGCATCCGCATCGCCTGCGGACATGGTGAGAGCGATAGCGCAGGTGGCCGCGACGGCCCCTACCTTTTTCATAACAGACAATGCCATTTAAGATTTCCTCCCTGATTGTTGCGGATTATTGCTTTTCTTGTTCCGCATTTGGTCGATCTAGGCGTTTGAGCGTTGATTGAACCGCCATCACTTTACCGGCGAACCTGTGTCGGGTGTCAATAGACCAATGGCCGTTTCGCATGAATCAGCCTTAATTTCGTCGAATTCCGACCAATCAATACGGGCTACCAACCGAGACAGTCACGCCCGTCGGATCAAAAGCCACATTTGTTGCCCGCTGACGGCGCTCAGAAGCCGGAGGTCCAGTTCCTGTCGGCGGTCCCGGTGATCCCCGGTGGTACTCACGACAAGATCCAAACGCCCGAGATCGCGTGACCGGATCAACCCGTTCAGGAACCAATCCTCGTTCATGCAGGGGGCCACGTCCCGCAGCCAATTCAATCCAACCGGATCACGCGGATAGCCGGACATTTCTCGTTCGTGGTCGCTGTAAAAGAGCACATCACCTGAGTGGCTCATCAGAACCACACCGAAGGACAGCCGATTCCGGTCCGCCTTACCGAGATGCTCCAGGACCTCTGCAAGGTCGTCGGCATCGAACTCGATATCCTCAGGTGCGCGTTTCGACATCATCTGGCTCGATTTGTCTGCAGGTTTTGATAGATCACTACGCCCAATAGCTGAACAACCGTGCGTCCGTCATTCGAGAGTGGCAGCAGGAGCCGCTCGAACTCTCCGGGCGTTCCATGGTCGGTCTTAAAGCGAAGATACTGGTGCACCGGCGACATGGTCTCGAAGCAGGTCTGGTAGGCCCGCTCACGCGATCCCAGCCAATTGTCCATCTCGCCATCGCCGATGGTGGAGGCAGAAGAACGGCCACCCAATCCCCGGCCCAGTCGATCTTCCAGTCCGCTCCCCACTAGACGGTATTTGAAGATAGGCTTTTCACCTTCGATTCCGATATCCACGAGGAACATATCCGGCCACCAAAACGCGAATGTTTCGGGCAAGAAGTCTGATCGCGCCGGCGCAGGCCGGCCCAACCGCAGTGCGTCCCAGGTCTCGTAAAAGCCCCGCACCACATTCGACTTTATTCGCCGGTCGTTGAATGCGCCCGCAGACTTCGTGTCCGATTCCGTCATCGTCCAATCCCAAACATGTGGCCAAAAGACCTTGCGCGGACCCCGGTCCGCGTTCCGAAGCGAGGCTTCGACAGCCGCCAAAAAAAACGGATCGGAATTAGATTCAGATGCGATCCAAGTGCCGTGAAATATACTCTGAATAATCGGTATCATCCGGATCATAGGCCGCATTGAACAGCGGACTCACGATCAAAAAATCGGCTGTCGTCCGATTACAAGCCATGGCGATACCATAAACCGTCGACAATCGCACCAAGGCTTTGACGTCCACGTCGTGCGGCATCGTCGATAGCGGATCGGTGAAGAAAATCAGAATGTCGAGGCGCCCTTCCGCGATCAGCGCGCCCATCTGCTGATCGCCGCCCAGCGGGCCGGACTTCAGGCGGTGCACCGGCAGCCCCAATCGGTCCGCAACCAGACCGCCGGTGGTACCGGTGCCCCATAGCTCATGCCGCTCCAACGTGGCGCGATGCTCGTCGACCCATTCCAGCAGATCGCGCTTCTTGGCGTCATGCGCCACCAGCCCAATGCGCTTGTTCGGTTTCATGCGCTCTCGGCGGTCAGAGTCAGCGGATGAACCGATCGACGTAGTCCGCGCCCAAACCGCAAGCCGCATAGTGTTTGCGGCACATGTCGATCTTGGTGAAGACGTCCTCGAAACCGGTGTTGTTACCCTGCTCGTCGACGTAATACATGCAGCCGCTGATGTTGAAGAATGTGATCATCTCCTCACAATCCTCGTCGACCACAAGCGTGTGGGTCTCGCCCGGCGGCTCGAACACGTAGGAGCCTTCGGTGGCCACCCAGTCGTGCTCCAGATAGCGCCAACTGCCCTTGATCACGAAACCATGGACCGGTGCCGGATGCAGGTGTCGGCTGAGCACGCCGGACTTGCGGACCCGCAGCAGGTTGCACCATTGACCGTTCAGCGTGTTGAAGAACAACGGCCGGAACGAGACATTCGGCGCCTGGGGCACCCAGACCCGCTCATCCTCCGGCACCGCCACCTCGACCACCTCAAGTGGCGAAAGCGGATGGGTCGAAGCCGGGCGCTCGGACTTCATCGCGGTGACGCTCATGATTTCCTCCAGTACGTTTTTATCTGTTTCCACACTACGTCAGCCACACCCGATTTCCAAGGCGCGCCGGACGATGTGCGCCATGGGGATCGGGGCCACCGCACCGTATCCGGTCGTCGTCAGCGCAGCTGCGGCGTTGGCATAGCGCGCCGCAGTGAAAGGGTCGTCGCCGGCCGCCAGACGCGCCAGGAAGGATCCTCCGAACGCGTCTCCGGCCCCGGTTGCATCGACAGGCGTCACTTTTATCGGCGCCACCCGTTCGCGTCGGTCAGGGGTGGCGATCAGGGCGCCCTCCTCCCCCATCTTCATGGCGACGATGCCGGGCCCCCGTGAAAGATAGAAATCCACGATCGCATCCGCGTCCTCGATCCCCGTCAAGATCCGGCTGTCGTCGATCGAAGGCAGCGCTATGGTGCAGCGTTCGAGTGCCCCATGCATGATCGCCCGCGCCCGCTCCAGCGACCAGAGTTTCAGTCGCAGATTGGTATCGTATGCCACCTGGCAACCGGCCGCGCGCGCCGCCTCTATCAGGCGGAACCCGGCATCGCACGGCCCGTCGCCAATCGCCTGGCTGATGCCGGACAGCTGCACGATCCTGGTTTCGGCAAGCACGTCTGTCGGCAGATCTTCCGCCCGATAGCGGGACGCGGCGGAGCCGGCCCGGTAGTACGCGAAATCGCGTCCGGACGGGCTGGGCGTAATCACATAGAGACCGGTCGGTGCACTAGGGTCGGACCGAACGAAACGGTCGTCGACGCTCTCCACCTCGAGCAGCGCCCGAAGCTCGGCACCGAACGCATCCTCTCCGAGGGCCGAGATATACCCGGCGCGCGCGCCCTGACGGGCCGCCGCGATTGCGCAGTTCATGGTGTCGCCACCGTGTCCGGGGACGTAAAGCTGTGCGCCGTCGCGACTGACACGCGTCAGTTCCATCAACGGCTCGCCGAAACAGAGCAGATCAAACCCCAAGTCTCGTCCCTTCCCGCCGGTCCATGCCTCTGCGGCAACAGTCCATGAGCGCACCCGACCGCGCAAGCATGTTGCTCGACGGCACGGCCCTGTTACGATCGTTGCCCAAGCAACAATAATTCAATCACGATAAATCAACCGATCAAAGGGACGGAAACGATGAGCGCGATCACGCTGGCGGATCTTCAGAAACTGACAGAATGGGATACCCCCACGATCTGCAATGGGTTGGAGGTGACCAATCCGGAACGCCGGGCACTCGGGTTCACGGTTGAGCAGATGGTCTGCGCCTATCCCGACCAGAAGCCGATCTGCGGCTATGCGCGGACCGCGACAATCCGTGCGGTAGCCGCGCCGAAGCGTACCGCCGCCGAAAACCTGAGTCTGCGTCAGGCCTACTACCGCTATGTCGCCGAGGGTCAGGGCCCAACCGTCTCCGTAATCCAGGATCTGGACCCCAATCCGGGTTTCGGTGCGTTCTGGGGCGAGGTGAACACGGCGATCCATTCCGGGCTGGGCGCGCTCGGCCTCGTCACCAACGGCTCGATCCGGGATCTGGACGCCTGCGCACCTGGCTTTCAGATGCTGGCCGGCAAGGTCGGCCCCAGCCACGCCCATGTGCACGTGGTCGACTACGGCGGTCAGGTGAACATCTTCGGCATGTTGGTTGATGACGGCGACATCATTCACGCCGACCGACATGGCGCTGTGGTGGTTCCGGCGGATGCGGTCAAGAAGCTTCCCGAGACGATCAAGCTTCTGGAGCGCAAGGAAAAGGTGATCCTGGACGCCGCCCGTGCACCGGATTTCGACATCGACAAGCTGACGGCCGCCATGGGCAGCGCCGCCGAAATTCACTGAGAACGGATTCCATCACATGTCCAATATGAAGAAAGTCCTGGTCCTCGGCCCGATGCACGAGGAGGGCATGAAGCTGCTGCGCGCCCGTGAGGATGTCACCTTCGAGGTGCTGCACGACGTCTCGGAGGAGTCGATCCTCAAACATATCGACGGGGTCAACGGCCTCGCGGTGCGGGTGGCGCAGATTTCCCGCAAGATCGTCGAGGCCGCCCCCGGCCTTCAGGTCGTCTCCCGCCACGGTGTGGGCTACGACTCGGTCGATGTGGAGGCCTGCAGCGATCACGGGGTGGCCGTCGCCATCGCTCCGCGTTCGAACGCGCCGTCGGTCGCCGAACAGGCGATGATGTTCCTGCTGGCGATCGCCAAGCAGATGCCGGCCCTCGACAAACTGACACGGTCCGGCAACTGGAAAGAACGGGAAACCGTCAAGCCGATCGATATTGAGGGGCGCACCTTGCTGGTGATCGGCCTCGGCCGGATCGGCAGCCGGGTGGTGAAACGGGCGCTCGGCTTCGGGATGCGGGTGCTGGGCCACGACCCCTACCTCTCGACCGAGGCGATCGCTGCGACCGGGGCTGAGCCGGTGGCAGATTTCCGTGCGGTGCTGGGCGAGGTCGATGCGATCACGGTGCACACGCCCCGCAACGAGGAGACCATCGGCATGATCGGGGCCTCCGAACTCGCCGGTCTGCGAGAGGGTGCCATCGTGCTCAACTGCGCGCGCGGCGGCATCGTTGACGAGCCGGCGTTGCTGGCAGCCGTTCAGTCCGGGCATATCCGGGGGGCCGGTCTCGACGTGTTCGATGTGGAACCGGCACCGGCCGACCACATTTTCATGAAGGAGCCCCGCATCATCTTCACCCCGCACACGGCCGGAATCAGCCTGGAAGCCTCGATGCGGTCGTCCTACCAGACGATGGAGAACATCCTCGCCTGCTTCGACGGCACGATCGATCCCGAGGTGGTGGTGAACCGCAAAGCCCTGGGCAAGTAGCCGGAGGCCGGATGACCGAGAAGCGTCTGCTGATCATCGCCCATGCGCCGTCACCGAACACGGTGCGGCTGCGCGACTCGGTGACGGCGGGCGCCAGGGATGAGGAGATATCTGGGGTCGCGGTCGATGTCCGCGGCCCCTTCGACACCGAACCGGAGCACGTCATCGGATCATCTGGCATCCTGCTCTTCACCACCGAAAATCTCGGGTATATGTCGGGGGCGCTGAAGGATTTCTTCGACCGCTGCTACTACCCGTGCCTGGAGGAGACCCAGGCCATGCCCTACGCGCTGATCGTCCGGGCTGGGCACGACGGAACCGGGACCCGGCGCGCCGTCGAGACCATCACCACCGGACTCCGCTGGAAACCCGTCGCCGACCCGTTGATCTGCAAGGGCGCCTTCGACGAGGCGTTCGTCGCCCAGTGCCAGGAACTCGGCACCATGATGGCGGCGGGGATCGAAGCAGGCGTATTTTAGAGCGGGTCCGCAAGTCCGTTCCGCGGCCAGGACCTCACCGGTTGGACTGATCGAACTTCTGGTAAGACCGGCTCGCCGCATCCAGATCGCGGGAGAGCGCATCTCCACCGTCGGCCAACATGTCGGAAAATCGCGCCAGAACCGTTTCACAAAGCTGCATGGCAAAATCCACCTGGCCATTGAGCTCGGCCACTACTGCGACACGCATCCAAGATTGCGGGTCCTGCCAGCGCGGCGACGCCCGTTCCTCGGGTCTGAAGGGGTCCCTGAGATACAGGACATGCGCCTCCGTCATCTGTCTGCTCGGCCAGCGGAACAAGCCGACTCGGGAGCCGGAAAAGACCGTCGGCCGGCTTGCGGCCCGGCCATTCGTGGTCGGCTTACGCATGTCGAAGAACGTGAACCCAAGTCGGTCGAGATGGGCGTCGATCTCCCGGAAGACCGGGGCGTTCAGATACATCGGCGCGAACGACACCTCAGTCTGAAGGCCCAGGCAGGACTCAACCGTCTCCGACGCTCCCTGCAGGACCTCAAGTTCGGCACCCTGCACGTTCAGTTTGATGAAATCGAACGGCGGAACCTGAGCCTCCCGCCGCCAGGTATCGAGATCGATCGCATCGACCTCGCTCTCGCCGATCACGGACATCACATCGGTCAGCGGTGTTTCCGCGCCATGCAGAAGATGCTTCAGATACTCGATATTCGGACTGAAGATCGAGGAGGCGCCATCCACGGCCGTATGATAGAGCCGAAGCGTCCCCCGGCTGGCACCAAGGGCCGTGCGGATCATGCGGACGTTCTCCGAGCGGTCAACGGAGAGATCCGCACCCGGATGCGGATCGAAGCCGACAGCTGTCCAGTGTTCTGATGGCCAGCCCGAGAACTGATCCTCGATTTCAGATTGCGTCGCACCTCCGTCAAGTACGGAAATCGGCCCGTCCGCTGGTAGATACTCCAGGATCGCGCGCGTGATCGGAGGGACGTTCTGAATAATCTGCTGTCGTTGTTGTTTATTCGAATATTCGGCCTGGAGCGTCAGCAGATTGACCTTGTTTGGATTTTTCGAATTAATTTTTGCTAAAAACGAAACAATATAATCATTATCATTTTCATATGTATGTACAATATTTACCAA
>CALAHL010000119.1 GCA_937891725.1 uncultured Rhodospirillaceae bacterium
CCATGTCGCGGGTCTCCGGCTTGGTGAAGAATGCGAATTCGACCTGGTTGATCGGCCATCCACTGGACAGAGATCTGGCCGACGCCCTCGGTCGGCCGGTCCGTATTCAAAACGATGCCAACTGTTTCGCGGTCTCCGAGGCAAGCGACGGAGCCGCTGCACGCGCTCACGTGGTGTTCGGTGTGATCCTGGGGACCGGAGTCGGCGCCGGAATTGCCATCGACGGCACAGCACTCGATGGCGCCAATGGGATTGCCGGCGAGTGGGGTCACAATGCCTTGCCGCTACCAGACAGCTCCGAAACCCCTGGCCGAACCTGCTATTGCGGTCGCGTGGGGTGCCTTGAGACGTGGCTGTCAGGCCCCTCCATGTCCTACTGGTATCAAACCGTCACCGGGTTGCACGCAAGCCCGTCCGAAATCGTCGAGGCCTCCGGCCACGATCCATCGGCGTCCGCCTTTCTGGAGATCTATATCGACCGTCTGGCGCGAGGTTTGGCGTCCGTCATCAACATTCTCGATCCCGATGTCATCGTTCTCGGGGGCGGAGTGTCGAACATTCAGCTCTTGTACGACCGTGTGCCGGAATTCTGGCAGCGCTACGTGTTCTCAGACCACGTCACCACCCGGCTGTGCCCGCCGAAGCATGGCGACAGCTCCGGGGTCCGCGGCGCCGCTTGGCTGTGGCAACCGGATGAGCGGGACCCCACAACGTGACCGCACTCTGCCGCGACTGCTTTCGGTGGCACGAGGCAAAGACCTCGACAAATGGAGCGATCGACCGGTGTCCGTCCTGCGGCTCGCCTCGTCTCGCCCGCCATCCGGAACTGAGAACCCTGTCGATCGGACATATCGACTGTGACGCGTTCTACGCGAGCGTGGAGAAGCGAGACGATCCGTCCCTTTTGGACAAGCCGGTGATCGTCGGTGGCGGCCGCCGCGGCGTGGTTTCGGCCGCCTGCTATGTCGCCCGCATTCACGGCGTGCGCTCGGCCATGCCGATGTTCAAGGCGTTGGACGCCTGCCCGCACGCGGTGGTAATCAAGCCTAACATGGCGAAATACGCGGCTGTCGGCGCGGAGATCAGAGAGATGATGCGGGAGGTTACGCCGCTCGTCGAACCTCTCTCGATCGACGAGGCCTTCCTCGACATGTCGGGAACCGCGCGCCTGCATGGCGGACCGCCGGCGGAAACCCTCGCGCGGCTCGCCAAGCGCATCGAAGAGCGCATCCGGGTCACCGTTTCGATCGGCCTCAGTTACAATAAGTTTTTGGCCAAGGTGTCCTCCGACATGGACAAGCCGCGCGGCTTTCATGCCATCGGACAGGCCGATGCCGTGGCCTTCCTGGCCGAACAGCCGGTCTCGATCATTTGGGGTGTCGGCAAGACCTTGCACCGAACCCTCATGGCGGACGGAATCCGGCGTGTCGCGGATCTTCAGGGGCATTCCGAGCGGGATCTTATGCGCCGCTATGGGGCCATGGGCCAGAGACTGTTCCGCTTTGCCCGGGGCGAGGACAATCGGCGGATCGAAGCTTCGTCACCAGTCAAAAGCGTGTCCAACGAGACCACCTTTGATGGCGACATCACCGCAGTGGACGCTCTCCGACCCTACCTCTGGAAACTTGCAGAGGAGGTCTCCGGTCGTCTCAAGCGCAAGGGGATCGCCGGATCCACCGTCACCCTGAAACTCAAAACCGCCGATTTCAAACTGTCCACCCGGCAACGCGGACTTCACGCGCCGACCCAACTGGCGGACCGGATCTTCAGGGTGGCGAATGATATCCTGACCCATGAGGCGGACGGCCGTCGTTTCCGCCTGATCGGCGTCGGCGTTTCGGACCTGTGCGGGGAGGCTTTGGCCGATCCTCCCGATCTGGCGGAACCGGATCTCGACCGCCGCCGTCGGGTTGAGTCCGCGATGGACAGCGTGCGTGCCAAGCTCGGCGACGGGGCGATCCTCAAGGGGCGCGGCCTGGGAGCCGGTCGCATGAAGCAAAGCCCGCCCGACAAACCCCTGCCGGAGGACGACTGAGCTAGCCCGTCAGCAGCCGCCTCCACTCAGAAGTTCCAATTCCTTGAGCTTCATCGCCACCGTGAAGTCGCCGTAGTCGATCACCAGTTCACGCGCCACGCCGTTCAACTGCAAATCAATCCGCATCTCGAAATCAGGAACCGACTCCGTCTGATCCGCTTTGAAGAACGCCAATTGCATGGGCCAATAGCTCTGGGTGACGGCCGCATTCGTGATCGGAGGCGGACTGGTCTGAGATTTTCCGACCACCGCTGAAATCAGGCTGGCCGTCTCGACTTCACTTCCGTCAAAGACATTGACGCTCAGAAAGCGCGGCCCGGATTCGGCCCGGTCCAAAAGAGCCAGGGTATGGGCGGTCGGAAACATCGTCCCGATCGGCAGCGTGAAGACCTCCTCACGGTCGCCGCGAAACCGCGCTTCCCCATCGCTCGCCTCAACCGAGAAAACCTCCTTCTCGCCGGCCCGGTCCCGGTCCACCTTGGCGGTATAGCGCGAGCCGTCCTTGGCCTCCCACGTGTTGTAGGAAGACCGGATATCGACCCCGACCCCGGAGGCGTAAGAGAAGTTCAGGAGATAGATCTGATCCACCCCCCAGCCCTCGCAGTCATTCCGCCATTCAAACGCCATGCGCCCTTCGACGCCGATCACCTCTGAATTGGATGAGGTTCGGAGCAGTTTTGCCTCATAAACCGCGCGATGCGGCTGAATGCGGTCCGCGGCACTTCCCGCCGCGGCCGCCGCGTCGGGGATGGAAACCGCCAGCAGCCCTGCGGCGACGACCGACACGCAGGCCACCCAGGACATCGAGCCGAACAGCCGGGTCCTGACATCATCTGCCGATGGTGTCTCTCTTCGCATTCCTCGTCTCCAATTCGAAACTGCACCAGCTCATGTCCAGCACTCTGCTCGAAGCCATATCGGTCGAAGACCGTCGGCAATATCTGCCTAACCGGTGCCCGGACATCGCTTTGTCGATGAGCTTACCTCAGGCTCAGCAATCCTGAAACCGTTGTAAACTCGGCGTTTCCTGCGAATTCGGTGGAGTACCGGCATTTCCCGGCACGGCACTTGCTTCTCTGCTCGTAAGACCAGCAATGGAGACGCGAGATGAGCTTCAGTACAACATTATCCAGGATGGCCCCAGAAAGCACGGCTTTGCTCGACGGGCCCAGCGCCAAGCTCTATGCAGAGGTAACCGGAATGCTGGCTCGATTTTTGACCGCGGTCGAGGTCCAGGAAATTGAACTTCCGTCGACCCGTGCCGAAACCGAACAAGCGCTCCGCCTGGCTCTGATCGCGATGACCGAGGCCCAGAAGCGCATTCAGCGGCAGGAAGATCGCATCAACGAATTGGAGAACCTTTCCCAAACCGACGAACTGACCGGACTTGCCAATCGTCGCGGCTTCGACGAGGACTTTCGGAAGGGCCTCGCCCATGCCAAGCGCGCGCAGCATGGCGGTATTCTGCTGATGATCGATCTCGATCGGTTCAAATCCGTCAACGACACCTATGGCCATGCCGCAGGCGACGTCCTGCTGCAAGCGGTCGCAGCGGTTCTGAAGGCGGACGTGAGAGAGACGGACACGGTCGCCCGAATTGGCGGTGACGAATTCGCGGTTCTGATGCCGGATCTGGACGCAACCGACGGGAAAGCCCGCGCCGACCGTCTGGCCGATCGACTGAACAGTCACATGGTCGACTATCTCGGCACGGCCATCCAAATCCAGGCAAGCGTAGGCATGTTCGCTTATGACGGAACCGCTCCGGCGACCAACGTCTTGGCGGAAGCGGACCGCAACATGTACCGGGAAAAATCTGCCCGCCGGCTCATCCAGGCTGCCTGACGATCGGGACTTCTATCAGTTGCTCGCCAGAATGATCGGGCTCTCGAGCCGCACGACCCAAGGCTGCCGACCGGAAACCTTTCCGAGGGACGCTTTCGCCACGGAAATATCTGCCGAGGTGAACGGGCCGATCGCGACGCGGTTCCACCGCTCGCCCTTGACCGTCGCGGCGAGGATCTTCGGCGTGTGATCCGCCAGCGCGGCCGCCAGACGATCCGCTCGTTCCAGATCTCTGAACGACCCGACGACGATATAGCTTCCGGACTCTCCCAAGCTCCCATGCTCGACACGCGGGAGAGACGGCGGAGCGTGTTGGGCCGAAGGTGCTTCGACGCTCTTGGGAGCCGTGTGCGGCGCGCCGTGGTCCGACGGCCGTGCATTGGCAAGCGGAACTTTCACATCCATCCCGGACGCCCGACCGCTCCTTGGCGGAACCGGCGCATCGAACCCGCCTGGAGCGGGTAACGGGGTAAGTTCGATCGCCCGCGTCGGGACTTTCGGCGCTGGCTCGGTCGACGCCCAGGTCGTCGATGTCGCGGCATTAGCGGTCTGGACGACAACCTGCCGCTGTGGCCTCTGCCCGACATGTTTCGAGCCGAGAGACAGTCCGGCAATTGTGATCTCGGGCGGGGGCGCGACCAGATTGGACATCGCAGCGAGCTTCTCCTGGTGGCCCAAGGGTCCGGCTTTGTGTTCTGCGGCCTGCTGTCCGTCAGCCACCATGGTTGTCGGCGTCACCGCGCGCGCTTGAGCCGTCCGCCAACCGTAATCTCGGTCACCGGGATAGGACGCGACGGCGACATAGGTATCATCACCGGCCAGCATATCCTGGCAGACGTCCTGGCCGAAAAACGGATTCGTCAGGGAGCAATCCTCTTTCCGCGCGGCCGAGATCACATGATCGGTTCCGGATTTTCCGGTGGTGAGATAACTCAGCCCGGTTATCGCAGATGACGCGATCGTGAACGGAAGCGGCAGACATCCTCCGAGAATCAGCGGCAGGCCTGCCACCCAAAAGAGATGCTTGGCCATGGATGCCCCCCTGTAATTCAAGTTGTTATGAGACGAATCTTGAGCGATTTGTGAACTATTGGCAAGAACCGATTCGATTGGAGTCGTCGCGAGTCGCGACACACCGTGCTCCAAGGTCATCCCGATCGTGATGTCCCGCTCGAAATCCGTGCCGCACAATCCTGCCAGACGTGACAGATATAGGAGCAAATCGAGCCGAGTGGTTGCGTCCGCGTGGGTGTGGTGTATAGCAAGTATATGACATTCGTCTCAGACTCGATCGAACTCGCGGAGCTGTGCGCTCGGCTCGCAAAGGAACCCTATGTCGCGATCGACACGGAGTTCATGCGGGACAAGACCTACTACTCCAAACTTTGCCTCGTACAGTTGGCTGGCGCGACTGATGTGGCAGCGGTCGACCCGCTTGCCGACGGCATCGACCTGACACCGCTCTACGATCTCTTGGCGAATCCAGACGTGCTCAAGGTTTTTCATGCGGCACGTCAGGACATCGAGATTTTCGTCCATCGCATGGGCACGGTGCCGAGCCCGGTTTTCGACACCCAGATTGCCGGCATGGTGTGCGGCTTTGGCGACGCCATCAGCTATGACCGCATGGTCCGGGCCCTGACCGGGGTAAAACTGGACAAGACCTCTCGGTTCACCGACTGGAGCCATCGGCCGCTGTCGGAGCATCAGCTGACCTATGCGCTGGCCGACGTGATCCACCTGCGCCCCAGCTACGAGGCTTTGCGGGATCGGCTCGCCAAGACCGACCGCTCATCCTGGCTGGACGAGGAGATGGCGACCCTGACCGCGACCTCGACCTATCTGACGGCTCCGGAGGACAGCTGGAAGCGCCTGAAAGTCCGCAGCACCAAGCCGAAATTCCTTGTGGTCCTGCAAGCGCTTGCCGCATGGCGGGAACTGGAGGCTCAGGAGCGCGACGTGCCCCGCAACCGCGTGATTCGGGACGACGCCCTGGTCGACATCGCCGCCCAGGCTCCCACCACGACAGCCGAGCTCGCGCGGTCCCGTGCCTTCAACAGCGACAATGCGGGCGGCAAGACCGGCTCCACCATCCTGGCTGCGGTCAAGCAGGCGCTCGACAGTCCAAAAGAGAGCTGGCCAAAGGTAGAAGAGAAGCAGGAGATGCCGGCGGGCAAGCAGCCGGTCATCGACCTTTTGAAGGTCCTGCTGCGCCTCAACTGCGAAGATCATGACGTGGCCCCGAAACTGGTCGCGAACGCCGATGATCTGGAAGCCATCGCGATCGACGACAACGCCGACGTCCCGGCCCTTCGCGGCTGGCGGCGGAAGGTGTTCGGCGAAGACGCACTGGCGGTGAAGGCCGGACGTATCGCCTTCGCATATGATGCCAAGGCCGAAAAGATCGAACTCGTGGAATTGGACGACTAAGGCCGAAGCGGTTTGCCTTCGGTCATCGTCGATGACCGTGACGCCATTGATCCGGCTTTAGGACGCAGCCTTTCGGGCCTTGACCTTGCGCTCAGTGATCAGGATAGGCTGTCCGAGTGCCTGTGAAAGGGACGCGACCCGTCGTTCGACCACATCCCCCATCAGCATCATGGCATCACCGGTCAGGGCCAGCTCGAACCCGTCGGCATGGGGCCTGATCCGGGTCCGCCGCAGCAGGTTCGTGGCACCACCGGACAGGGTGAGGCAAAGCCGCAACGCCAAGCCGACCCGAATGGCCAGGTCGCGCCGCTCCTCCGGAAGGAGACTGGTGACCTTCTCGGCTTCTCGCAGGTTCACGCCGCCGGAATAGCGGGCGAGCACCCCCAAGCCGAGGAAAACGCGATCGGCATGATCCAGCCCCGCGACCGGCATCCGCAGAACCCGAAGGAACGCGTGCTCGCCACGATAGCTGGGATGTTCGCTCCAGCCGATATCGCTCAGCATGCACAATGCACGGATCAGGCGGTCGTCGGCCCTGTCCATATTCGGGAACAACGGTTCAAGCCACCCGAAGATGGTCTCCGGATGGGGTGAGAACCGGTTCGTTTCCCGTGCGATCTCGGCCCCCGCCTGCAGCAGCGGGTCCTGAGCGCGCTGCTCGGCGTTCAGGTGGTCATAGAGACACCCTTCCCGCAACCCGAAGGCCGAGAACTTCACGTCCTTGGGTTTCCCCCGCAAAAGCACCCGCTGAAGCACCAGTGCAGCAGTCGGCAGGGTATCGGCCCGCCGGCGCGACACTCCGTCGATGGACCGGATCGCCTTCGACGACATCTGACCGAGATCCGTCAGGAATTCGGAGAAGGTGTCGCGCGAGACGGTGTAGCCATGAATCACCTCGATTGGATGCTGCACGATGCTCATATGCGCCTTCGCGATGCTCCGCCACGCCCCTCCGACGGCAAACAAGGTGCGACCGTTCAAGCTTTTCAGCCAGGCCGCCGTATCCAAATGCCGGTCGATAATCTGCGTGAACTTCCGGCGTTGGCCGCTCGCCACCAGCCCGAGGCGCAGAGGGCCGACCGGCATGGTGACATGCGCGCCGAGTCCCTTGGCGCCCAGAGTGTTCGAGCCGACATCGATCAGTTCCAGGCTGCCGCCTCCCAAGTCACCGACCACGCCGTCCGCATCCGGAAAGGCGCTAAGCACGCCAAGGGCGGCAAGACGCGCTTCTTCCGCTCCATCGATCACCCGCACCGGATGCTGAAGCTGTTGTTCGATCTGTTCTACGAAACCCGGTCCGTTTTCGGCATCCCGCACTGCCGATGTCGCCACCACGTCCAGACGACGCACCCGCATGGCACGGGCGATCTGGGAGAACCGGTCAATGTTCATCACGGCAGATGCCATGCCGTCGCTCGGCAGGAGTCCGGTCTCGCTGACCCCCCGGCCCAGGCCGCACAGGGCCTTTTCGTTGAAGACCGGGATCGGCGACCGGCCGGCATTGTCGTACACCACAAGGCGCACCGAGTTCGAGCCGATATCCAGCACGCCAACCCGGTCGTTGCGGCCCATCTCAACGGATCTGGGATCGTGTCCCGATATCTTGATAAAAGACTGGTCCGAGGCGACTTGGCGTTCCGGATCGGCACTCATCGTGGCGTCAGACGTCACACGCTCTCCATATCGTCAATCGGTCGCGGAACGTCGCCCTTGAGCGCACTGCCCCGCCCCGACAGGCTCGGGTTGGTCATGAAGTAGGTATGGGCGGAGAAGTCCTCGGGCCCAAACGGAACCCGCCGGTAGTTGCCGTCGGGCTGCAAAATCCAGCTGTTGGTCTGGTCCTTGAGATTCGCAACCATGATCTGGTCCAGTACCTGACGATGAACGGTCGGGTTCTCGATCGGCACCAAATGTTCCACACGTCTGTAAAGATTTCGTTGCATCCAATCGGCTGAGGAAATGTAGACCTTAGCCTCGTCGGACGGCAGCTTATGTCCGTCCCCAAAAGCCACGATCCGGCTGTGCTCGAGAAAGCGCCCCACAATTGACCGCACCCGAATGTTCTCGGACAGTCCCGGGACGCCCGGGCGCAAACAGCAGATGCCGCGCACGATCAGATCGACCTGCACGCCTTCCTGACTGGCCGCGTACAACGCATGGATCAGGACCGGATTGACGATCGAGTTCATCTTCCCCCAAATCGCCGCAGGACGACCGGCCTTGGCGTGGTCGACCTCGGCCTGAATGTTGTCCAGCAGCGTGCTGCCCAGAGTCAGAGGAGACAGAGCCAGCTTGTCCATCTGCTCCGGCTTGGCGTAGCCGGTCATGTAGTTGAACATGCGGCTCGCATCCCGACACAAGGCCGGATCGCAGGTGAAGAAGGAGAGATCGGTGTAAATCTTGGCGGTGATCGGATGGTAGTTGCCGGTCCCGAAGTGGACATAGGTCCGCAGGTTCGAGCCCTCGCGCCGGACCACCATTGAGATCTTCGCGTGGGTCTTGAGATTTACGAAACCGTAGACGACCTGGACCCCGGCCCGCTCAAGATCACGCGACAACCGGATATTGGCCTCTTCGTCAAACCGGGCCTTGAGCTCGACCATCGCCGTGACCGATTTTCCGGCTTCCGCCGCTTCGATCAGCGCCTTGACGATCGGGCTGCCCTTGCTGGTGCGGTACACCGTCTGCTTGATTGCGACGACGTTCGGGTCGGCGGCCGCCTGGCGGACGAAATCGACCACCACGTCGAAACTCTCGTACGGATGGTGGACGACAATGTCCTTGGACCGGATCGCCGCGAAGCAGTCCCCGCCAAAATCCCGGATTCGCTCCGGGAACCTTGCGTTGAACGGCGTCCACAACAGCTCCGGCCGCTCGTTCACAATCAGCTGGTTCAGATCGGCCAGACCGACCATCTCCTCCAGCGCGAACACATCTGTCTCGGCCACGTTCAGTTCATGTATCACAAGCTTCTTCAACCGCTCCGGCATGGCCCGATCGACCGCCAGACGGATCACATTCCCGCGCCGCCGCGCCTTTAGAGCGGTCTCGAACGAGAGCACCAAATCCTCGGCCTCTTCGTCGATCTCCATCTCACTGTCGCGAATAACCCGGAACACCCCCTGCCCGACCACCTTGAACTTGGGAAACAGGCGCTCGACGAACATCAGGATCACCTGCTCCATCGCGATGAATCGGATGGTGTCGCCCGGCAGGCGCACGAAGCGGCCGATCTGATGCGGCAACTGAATCAGCGCCTGCATCTCCGTGTCCGGACTGCGCAGGCTCATCGCCAGGCACATCCCTTTGTTGGGAATGAACGGGAACGGATGTGCAGGGTCAATCGCAAGCGGTGTCAGGATCGGGAAGATCTGCTCGTTGAAAATTGTGGCCAGATAGTCCCGATCCGCCTGATCGGTCTCATCGGTTTCCACCAAATGAAAATCGGCCGTCTTCAGTTCCTTGCGCAAGGCATGGAGACAGACTTGCTGCTCGGACATCAGGGTCGAAACAGATGCCGTGATCGCCGCCAGCTGCTGCGCCGGGCTCAGCCCGTCCTCGCTGGGCGAGGTCACGCCCGCCTTGACCATGCCTTTGAGGCCGGCCACCCGAACCATGTAGAATTCATCCAGGTTCGACGCCGAGATCGCGATAAACCGGAGCCGCTCAAGCAAGGGATTGAGCTCGTTCAGAGCTTCTTCCAACACCCGGCCATTGAAGGCCAGCCAGGAGAGCTCCCGATTAATGAACCGACCCGGCTCATCCTTCGAAACCACCGATGGCCTGTCCTCGGGAGCGGCAGTCGGCTCTGGGGCCGCCGTCGCAGAGGAGTCGGTGCTGCGTTTCCTGGACGATCTTGCGCGCGTGGTCTGGTCGGTCATGATAGGTCCTCTCTCGCCCTTTCGGCTTTTGCCTGGATGGCGAGGTTCCACCTCTTCTCAGACGTTACCCGGGCGATAGCAGATATCGCCGAGCGTGTCACCGCGCCACGCCCGAGGTTTACGCCTCGAGCGTGACACTGGCATGACAGCGCAGCACGATTAACTCCACACCTGCACGCAGATCAGAGGGTGCCGCGATAGGCGCCGCCGTCCAGCACGATGTTCTGGCCGGTCATAAAGCCCGCATGCGCGCTGCACATGAAGGCGCAGAACGCCCCGAACTCGTCGGCATCGCCGAAACGCCCGGCCGGATTCACTGCCGCTTGAGAAGCCGCGAACTCGTCATAGGACTTGCCGGCCTTTTCCGCCTGAATTTTCAGGTTCCCGCGCAGCCGATCGGTATCGAACGGACCAGGCAGCAGGCCGTTGATGGTGACGTTGTGAGCAACCGTCTCGCGGCTCAGCCCGGCGATGAAGCCGGTCAGTCCGGTCCGCGCACCGTTCGACAGGCCCAGGATCGGAATCGGCGACTTCACGGCCGCCGAGGTGATGTTCACCACGCGCCCGAATTTCCGGTCGATCATGCCATCCACGGTCGCCTTGATAAGCTCAATCGGGGTGATCATGTTCGCATTCAGCGCCTTATGCCAATCCTCCGGCGTCCAGTCCCGGAAATCGCCCGGCGGTGGGCCGCCCGCATTGTTCACCAGGATATCGACGTCTCCCGCCGCTTCCAGAACTGCGGCACGGCCTTCCGGCGTGGTGATGTCACAGGCCACCGCGACCACATTGGCGCCGGTCTTTTTCCGGATTTCCTCTGCGGTCGCCTCCAGGGTTTCCTTGGTCCGGGAATTGATCACCAGATCCACACCCTCGCGCGCCAGCGCCATCGCGGACCCTTTGCCGAGTCCCTTGCTGGCGGCGCAAACGACCGCCTTCTTGCCTTTAATACCCAAATCCATGGGTTTCTCCCTTTCTGTGGTTCAGTTCTATCGACTCTCAGTCCTCGGATACGCTGTCCGTCCCCTCGTCGTCCAGCGCACGACGGGCCAAACGCCTCGTAACCGGTTTGCCTTCCGCCAGGGCGAGCGCGTCAAGCCGGACGGCCAAACGTCGCGCACCCTCGAAAGACCGTTCCATGCGCGGCACCAGATAGGCCAGCACATCTTCGTGCACAGTGACTTGCCGATCCGCGAAGTGTTTCGACAGCACGCCCGCCAGCAAGGCTTCGTCGGGAACGCCGATTGTCACGACCGGAAGGGTCGCAAGGCGGGATGCCAGGTCAGGAAGTTCAATCGCCAGTCGGGCGGGTGGAACCCGGGTCAGGATCAGGATCGACCCGCGCCGTTCCGCGACCATGTTGTAGAGATGGAACAGCGCTTCATCGGAAGCCCGGACGTCCAGACCGTCGATCAGGGCGTCCGACGTCTCTCCGAGGGCAACCGGAACGGCGGAGACTGACAGGCTGGACGCAGAGATATCCGCCGCGCCTGATCGCGCACGCCAAACCGCGCCCAAATGACTTTTGCCACTCTCCGGCGGTCCGGCAATTACCAGGCCCCGTGCCGGGGGCGGCCAATCGGGCCAGCGGTCAACCCAGACCGCCGCATCCCGGTTGCACTCCGACACCAGAAAATCGGCGCGCCCAAGTGCCGGACGGATTCCGAAGCCGAACGTCATTTGCGTTTCGGGAATCACGCCGTACGGTCCTCGTCAGAACCTTCGGCCGGCGATGCCTTGGCATCGTCCGCCGTTGAAAACCCGTGTGTGTGCAAGGGGCTGCTGAGATACCGCGACAATGCGAACCGGGCCAGCACTCCGATCACCGCCGCCACCGGGACCGCCAGGAGCACGCCCACAAATCCGAACAGGGCGCCACCGGCCAACAGCGCGAAGATGACCCAGACCGGGTGCAGGCCGACCGCGTCTCCAACAAGGTTCGGGGTCAGGAAATTGCCTTCGATGGCCTGCCCCGCAACGAAAATCGCAGCCACCACCACGACCATTTCCCACCCGGAGAACTGGGCGATTGCCAATCCGACCGCCAAGACGCCGCCGACGATGGTGCCCACAAACGGAACGAACGAGATCAGCCCGGCGAACAGCCCGATCACCAAACCGAAATCCAACCCGGCCAACGAAAGACCGATCGCGTAAAAGGTGCCCAGGGCGATGCACACTGTCGCCTGCCCGCGCACGAACGCCGCCAAAGTCTCGTCAATCCGCCCGGCCTGCTCGCGGATTTCCTCCGCTTGAGCGCGCGGCAACCAGCCGTCGATCTTCTCGATGATCCGGTCCCAGTCCCGCAGCAGATAGAACGACACGATCGGTGTGATAACAAAGAGCGACAGCAGATTGGCGACCGCCAACCCACCGCTGATCACCCGGCTGGCCAGTCCGCCAACCCAGGAGAAGACCGTGCCGGCGACATCCGGGATTTTCGCTTTGGCGTCGCCGTCCTCGATCGTCTTCTGGACGAAGGCGACCAGCGGTTCCAATGCGACCTGAAGACGTTGGGAATAATTCGGCAAAACTTCGGACAATCTGCCGACCTGTGCCTGGATCAACGGGATCAGCAGCAGGAGCGCGCCAACTATCACCAGGGTAAATCCGGCCAAAACGATAAAAGTGCCGAGACCTCGGCTCACCTTCAAACGCTCCAACCGGTCGACCACGGGGTCCAGAAAATACGCCACCGCCATGCCGGCCACGAACGGCAGTAGAACGTCCCGTAGGACGTAGACCCCGATCGTCAGCAGAACCAGGAACCCAATCCAGAACCATGTCCGCTCGCGGCTGGTCATAGGAAACACACCCGATTACCCACCAGAGGAGACTCCGCCGGTCGCGGGGATTGTTGTTGCGGGGGCAGGCGCGTACGGAGCGCCACCGCTTGATCCCGACGGCGCCGTCAAAGCCGGTGAGGCACCGGGTTCC
>CALAHL010000120.1 GCA_937891725.1 uncultured Rhodospirillaceae bacterium
CTATCTAGGCTCGGGCACTCCCGACCGTCAGGCCGCCGCAGACATAGAGCACCTGCCCCGTCGTGAAGCCGGAGCGGGCGTCGAGGAAGAAGCTGACAGCGTTCGCGATGTCTTCCGGCTGCCCGAGACGACCGACCGGGATCGAGTCGAGGATTTTCTGGGTGCGCGGGTCGTCGGCCGGATTGGCGGAGTGCCACAGCGGGGTTTCGATGCTGCCGGGACCGATGGCGTTCGCCGTAATCCCATCCCGCGCCATTTCCAGGGCCCAGGTCTTTGTGAGGCCGTGCAGGGCCGCCTTCGAGGCCGCGTAGGCGCTACGGACTTCCTTGCCCAGGGCCGCGCGGGACGAGATCGAGCAGATCCGGCCGAACTTGGCCGCCCGCATGCCCGGCAGCAAGGCCTTGGTGACCTGGATGGCGCAGCGCACGTTCAGACGCATCACCGCGTCGAAGTCCTCAAGGGTGGTATCTTCCAGTATATGGGGACGAACATGTCCCACATTATGGACAACGCGGGTGATCGGGCCGTCTTTCAGCACATCGGTCAACGCTCGGTCCAAGCCGATCTCATCCATCAGATCGACCTCGACCCAACGGCTCTGAACCGCCGGCTCCGGAGCGACATGATCGAGAATCACGATCTCGTACCCGTCCGCCTTCAACCGCTCCACGATCCCGCGTCCGATCGAGCGTGAGCCGCCCGTCACCAGGGCCCGTTCCATCATGCCATCCTCCGGTTTCAAATTTCGCCTAGACTCGTGAATTGAAGATCGACCAGGGCTCAAGCTCCGGCGCTGGCCAGGCCGCATACCACGCTTCGATATGCGGCCTCAGTTCGGTGTAGAGGGCGGCGAACTCGGTGTCGACCGCGGTCTCGGACAATCGGCGTCCCAACTCCTCCGCAGCGCCGATAAAGTCGAACCTGGTCGGCAGTCCATCGGCGAGCACCACCTCACCGCCAACCAGAACCGTGTGCACATCACCCTGCTTCGCCCGTTCAACCACCAAGGCGAGCGGATCGGCTTCAGGGGCGATGTAGGGCCAACTGATCCGGGACAGATCGACGAGCACCATGTCCGCCGCGTAACCCGGCGCGAGGCGCCCGAGGTGGCCCTCCTCCCGAAGCAACTTGGCGCCGACGGTCGTCGTCATCGCGAAGGTTTCGGCAAGGGTTGGCGCCGGACCGCCGATCCGCGTCGTCCGGTGCAGGCGATGCGCCAGCCGCATCTCGGCGAACATATCTTCATCATCCCCGATCGTGGTGCCGTCCATGCCCAGCCCCACCGTCACTCCGGCGCCGCGCAGGGCGTTCATTGGTGCAATACCCGAGCGCAGCCGCAGGTTGGAGCTGGGATTGTGCGAGATCGCGGCTCCGGTCTCCGCCAGGATCGCTATATCCGCCT
>CALAHL010000121.1 GCA_937891725.1 uncultured Rhodospirillaceae bacterium
GCCCCCCCGCATACGTTTAGCGCCGGGGAGGAACCAAAGGAGGGGGGAGGCAATCCCTCCTCGTCGGTCAGTTGCCCTTGAGGAAGTCGTCGACGAACTCCGATACGGGAGTGACGCCGGTCACCAGCAGGTGATCCCTCGCCCTTGTGCAGGCGACATAGAGCAGGTGCCGTTCCGTGTTGTAGACTTCCTCGAGGTCCGCGTCGTCAGCCACTGACTCGATCCGCTCTGATTGCGGGATCACCTCGTCGTCGCAAGCCATGACCACTACTGACCGGAACTCCAGCCCCTTGGCGAAGTGCATTGTACTGATGGCGACTGCCCCGTCCTCCACTTCAACTTTTTCACTCAATTCGACCGCACGAACGCCCGCAGCTTTCACGGCAGAACGCGCACGTTTCAGTTCTGCGTCCGACCGGACGAAGACACCAACCTCCCGCGGCGC
This sequence comes from uncultured Rhodospirillaceae bacterium, assembly GCA_937891725.1. Classification (GTDB taxonomy): domain Bacteria; phylum Pseudomonadota; class Alphaproteobacteria; order Thalassobaculales; family Thalassobaculaceae; genus JANSYC01. The sequence goes on from CALAHL010000121.1 coordinate 446, forward strand.
GCAGCCCTCTTTCAGTCGATCAGTGATCCAGCCTGCAACCGTGCGGCATTCGTGATCCTCATCATTGCAGGCCAAGACCATGGGCGGAGGCCCATCGAACATGGAAACCGTGCCGCGCCGCCCTTCCGTGTTTCCGTCGACATCCGAAACAGTTGAGGGCAATAGTCGATCGGCATGTGTGCGGATCTGGTGCGATGTGCGGTAATTGATGCGCAGCGTGAAAGAGCGGCCGCGGACATCGAGGCCGAGCGCTTTCCAGGAGAATGGCTGTTGAAAAATTCGCTGGCCAAGATCCCCGGCGAAGAAGAGACCGTCGCCGCGCCCTGCTGCCATGGCGGCGAAGAACCGCGCCTCGGCTACACCCAGATCCTGTGCTTCGTCGATCACCGCGAAATCGTAGGGGCGTGTGCTACCTTGGCCGAAAACATCGGCCAGACGGCCGAAGACGTCCGACCACGTCACAACGCCACGTTCCCGCAGCCCGGCCCGGACGCGTTCGAAGATGGCCCATAGGGTTTCGCGCTGCTTGCCGCCGATCCGGGTCTTCCTGCCCAGCCGCGAGACGTCACGGTAATCTTCCCAGGACCGAAGCTGCCAGGCGTCCACGACGTCGTTCCACTCTCCAATCAGGAACTGGGTCGAGAACCTGTGTCCTTCGACTTCAGCCGTTGCTTTTGTGATCAGCGACTTGACCAGTGCAGCAGGTGCGATCTGCGGCTGCCCAAACCGCTCGGAATAGAGGTCATACCCAACTGCCGAGACCGCCTTCACGATAATCCGCGCCGAAACCGCGGGCTCGTTGCCGACGAGGCTGGCCAACTTGCTGCGCAGGGCATTCGCCAGCGGCTTGGAAAACGTCGTCAGCAAGACCTTGGCAGAAGGATTGGCGCGGGCAAGATGGACCGCACGATGCAGCGCCACGATGGTTTTGCCTGTCCCGGCTGAACCCGAAACCCGGGTCGGGCCAGAAAACGATCGTTCGACAAGGTCAGCCTGGGCCGGATGCAGAAAGACCGCCCACTTGTCCCAGGGATAGTCGAGCGCCTGCTTCAGTTCTTCTGAATTGGTCAGAACGCGGAAACGGCGCTGGGCGTCAGGGTGTGCAAACGGGTCGGCTTCAACCGGAGCCGGTTCGGGCGGTTGCGGTTTCTCGCCCACGGCCAGCTTCAGCA
>CALAHL010000122.1 GCA_937891725.1 uncultured Rhodospirillaceae bacterium
TGGTGAGATGATGTCCTTCGGCACCATGGTCACCATCCTGCTGACCTGGCTGCTGCAGGCTCAGGGGGTCAGCATCGACCCGCTGCCGACGGCCCTGCTGGCGCTCCCGATCGGTATCCTGGTGACAATCGGCATGGCGATGACGACCGATCGCTACGTGTTCCGGTTCTACCGTCGCCAGCGCGCCAACCCGATCGTCTTCGCGATCGTCTCGGTCGGAGTGATGTTCGTGCTGGCGGGCGTGATCCGGATCGTGATCGGCCCCGACGATCAGAGCTTCGCCGACGGCGCCCGGTTCCTGTTCACCGTCCGCGACTTCCGGGAGGTGACCGGGCTGGAACAGGGCATCGCCGTCAAGCAGGCCCAGGTGATCACCGTAGCGGTCACCACGATCGTCGTGGCGTTCCTGTTCTGGTTCCTGCAAAAGACCAAGTCCGGCAAGGCCATGCGGGCCTATTCGGACGACGAGGATCTGGCCCTGCTGTCCGGTATCAACCCGGAACGGGTGGTACTGACAGCCTGGATCATCGCCGCCACGCTCGCCACCATCGCCGGCACGCTTTACGGGCTGGACAAGACCTACAAGCCCTTCATTTTCCTACAGATCCTGTTGCCGATTTTCGCCGCGACCATCCTCGGCGGCATCGGCCAGCCGGTGGGAGCGGTGCTCGGCGGGTTCATCGTGGCGTTCTCCGAGGTGACGGTTACCTATGCCTTCAAGCGCTTTCTCGCCTATCTGGGGCCGCAGGACTGGGTGCCCGAGGGCTTGGTGCAGTTGCTGTCGACCGACTACAAGTTCGCGGTCTCCTTCGTCATCCTGGTCGCCGTCCTGCTGGTCAGACCGACCGGCATCATTCGGGGGAAGGTGATATGACGCGCCGGGTCGCCCTGTTGTACGCCCTGATGAGTCTGGTCCTGATCGGGGTCGGCATCCTGCAAAGCTGGAACGTCGCCTTCGGAATCTTCAATCTGTGTCTGATCTCCGCGATCATGGCGCTCGGCGTGAACATGCAGTGGGGCTATGCCGGGCTGTTCAATGTCGGGATCATGGGGTTCACCGCCCTCGGCGGGCTGACCGCCGTGCTGGTCTCGATGCCCCCGGTGGGTCAGGCCTGGGCGGCCGCCGGCGGCGATCTGGCGCTTTCTCTGCTGAGCCTGACCGCCACCGTGATCGCGATCCTCGTCGCCCGCCGGTCCCTACCCCGTCCGTTCCGGCTGCCCGCCACGGGCGCCCTGATGGTGGCAGGCTATTTCCTCGTGTCGCGATTCTTCGTGCCTGCGACCGCCAGCATCGAGGCGATCGACCCGGCCCTCTCCGGCTATCTCGGCGGCCTCGGACTGCCGGTCCTGATCGCGTGGCCGCTGGGCGGACTGGTGGCGGCGGGCGCCGGCTGGATGATCGGAAAGATCGCGCTGGGCCTGCGCGCCGACTATCTGGCGATCGCGACACTCGGCATTTCCGAGATCATCATCGCCATCATTAAATATGAGGAATGGCTGTCGCGCGGTGTGAAGAACGTCACCGGCATCCCTCGCCCGGTCCCCTACGAGGTCGATCTGGTCGAAACCCCGTGGTTCGTCAGTTTCGCGCAGTCCGTGGGAGCGAGCGACCTGGCCGAATTCGCCAGCCTGTTCGTCAAGCTGAGCTACGCGATCCTGTTCATTGCGGTGCTGGCAATCGTGATGTGGTTCGCCGAGCGCGCGCTTCGCTCGCCCTGGGGCCGCATGATGCGGGCGATCCGCGACAACCGGGACGCGGCCGCGGCGATGGGCAAGGACGTCAAAGCCCGGCACCTCCAGGTGTTCGTTCTGGGCTGCGCCACCTGCGGCATCGCCGGAGCCATGCTGACCACCCTCGACGGCCAGCTCACCCCCACGAGCTATATCCCGCTCCGCTTCACATTCCTGGTCTGGGTCATGGTCATCCTGGGCGGTTCCGGCAACAACTGGGGAGCCGTGCTCGGCGGGTTCGTGATCTGGTTCCTCTGGGTCGAGGCCGAGCCGATCGGCAACGCGGTCATGGCGGCGCTCACCTTCCCCCTCGCCGAGGAATCGGCGCTGGCCGAGCATCTGGTCGCCGGGGCCGCCTATTTCCGGTACCTGCTCATGGGAACCATCCTGCTGCTGGTCATGCGGTTCGCGCCCAAGGGCCTGATTCCCGAACGGTGAGCCGGCCCGCCGCTCCCCAGGCGGCAGGAGCCGGCAGGCGGCCGTGGCAGAAGGGCACAACAAAAGCTCCAACGGAAAGCTGCGGGACGAACGCCTGAACCGCGAGTCCTTCTACACCCTGCATGAAGC
>CALAHL010000123.1 GCA_937891725.1 uncultured Rhodospirillaceae bacterium
CGCCGCAACAGCCATGATCACCTCCTATATTCCCGAATTTACATTCTGAATAAGCGGAAAAATCATTCATAACTTTAGTATTGAAAGGCATATTGATCAATAGCCTTGCAAAATGAAGGTAACTTAAGCACCATAGTTGGTGAATCACGGTGCAAGCTTGGGAAAAGTTATGCGCGTGGCGGCTGCGTCCGGAACGGACCCTGTGTCCGCATCGCCGGAAACCGGGCATGATTTGAGGAACCGAGATGGCGGAATTGTCCCTCGCCTCACTCTACGATGGGATGCATTCCTTGGAACGGGTCATCGGCCCGTTTCCGGTGCTGACTTTCGCCGTCGACCGCCGTAACCGCTTGGTGATGAGCAACAAGACCGCGCGGGATGCCTTTGGGCTGTCCGAGGTCGCGATGCTGGATAAACGCCTCACGGACCTGGTCCCCAACCTGGAGGTTGTGCTCAGGCAGGATCCGAGCGGCGTTGAGCAGGCCATGATCGTCGGGGGCCTAAAGGGAAAGGGACAGACCCGGTCAGCCGCACGCGCTTGGAAGGCAAACAAGTTTGACGAGACCGGCCGTAAGGTTGGCGCATTCCCGGTCGAGGCGCATGCCAGCGCATTGACGGTCGGCGATGATCTGATTGTGTTCATCGCCTTGCATGACCTGTCCGAGAAACTGAAAACGGACCGTGCCCTGCGCCAAACGGACGAGCTTTTGCAGGCCGTGCTGTCGGGCGTTCCGGCATTGATCAGCGCGAAGGGACCGGACGGCCGATATGCCTTCCTGAATGCCTATGCGGCGGAAGTCTTTGGCGTCGATACCCAGGGTGCCGTTGGGCGCACCAGTGCGCAGGTGTTCGGCGCCAGTGCGGGCCGGCCGGTCGACGCCCTGGACCGCGATTTCCTGTCCGGACGCGCCACCAGCAGCACATTCGAGGAAAACATTCCGGATGCGGAAGGACGGGAACGGCGGTTCGTGACCACCAAGGGCGCTTTGCGTGAGGCAAACGGCAAGGTGCGCTCACTGCTGTCGGTATCCATCGATATCAGCCACCGGGACGCCGCCGAACAGCGGCTGGAGCGATTGGCGCAACATGACGACCTGACCGGCCTGCCCCGACGTCCGGTCCTCCTCCGTGCTCTGGCCACTCAAATCGCCCACGCAAAATCCGACAAGGGTCGGGTCGGCGTGATGATCCTGTCGATCGACAACCTGTCCGAAATCGGCGCATCCCACGGTCAGGCCGCTCGGGACAAGGTGATCCGCCGGATCGCAATCCGACTGTCTGGGTTGGTCCACGATGAGGCGGTTCTGGCGATGATCGAGAGCGACAGTTTCGCAGTCGGAATTCCGAACATTAAAACCGCTGCGGATATGCAGGCTCTAAAGGCAACGATTCTCCAACGCGCCTCCGAACAGGTCCCCGTCGGGCCCGCTTCGGTGGCCCCGATGATCTCCGTTGGCGTCTCGCTCTGGCCGGAAAGCGGTCTTGAGGCCGAGGATTTGATCCGGTCTGCGGACATGGAAAGGCTTCATGCCGAGATCATCGCGCGCTCTGCTGGTACTGCTTCCAGCTCCGGATTGATCAGTTTGCAAGACCGGGCGAAAGCCCGACGCGCCCTGGAGCAGTCCCTCCGCCGAGACTTGGAACACGAGCGCCTTAAAGTGCTCTATGCCCCGACCCGCGCGCTCGTCAGCAATCGACTGGTCGGCTTTCGCGCACAACTCCGTAATGCTAACGGTCAACCAATGGATCATGCCGATGCTGGCGCCGTGGCTCCGTTGACGGTCGCCGAGGAGGAAGGGCTCGTCGTGCAGATCGGGGAGTGGGTGTTGCGGCGCATCTGCTTGGCCCAGCGTGCGTGGGATGCGCTCGGAGGGGCATCCGGTCAGTTATCCGTGACATTGCCCATGCACGCGCAGCAGCTTTACCAGCCAGATCTGGTAGAGATGGTGTCTGACATTCTGGCGGAGACCGACACACCTGCGGAGCGCCTCATTCTCTCCATCACCGAAGCGTCCGCCATGGACGACCCGGAGGTGACGATGGGTAGCCTGAACGGTCTTTCGAAAATTGGTGTTGGGCTGTCGATCGAGGCGTTTGGCGCGGGATCGTCCTCGCTCATGCATCTGCGGCGCCTGCCCGTCGGAACGGTTGTCTTGGATCCCGAATTGGTCGCGGGCGTCCCATCGGATCCGGATGCGGTCGCAATCATCTCGGCCTCCGTTCCGCTGCTCGGCAGCTTGGACAAGGTTCCGGTCGCGGCGGGGATCGAGACCGACGCGCAGCTGGCCTATCTTCGCGAGATCGGCTGCGTTGAAGGCAGCGGCACCGCCATCGGCGTCGCCAAAGACGCCGCGGGTACCGAAGCGCTGGTCGCGAGGGGCTTGCTCGTCGCTGTCTGATCGGGCT
>CALAHL010000124.1 GCA_937891725.1 uncultured Rhodospirillaceae bacterium
CCCTCGGATCAAAGCCCTGCGCTTCCCGCGCGACCGTGGTGGCGAGATCGAAGCGGAACCCGTCGATGCCGAAATCCTCGACCCAATATCTCAGGCTATCCAGCACCATGCGGGCGACGAACGGGTGGGCCACGTCCAGGGTGTTGCCGCAGCCGGTGTCGTCGATATTGAACCGCATCCGGCCGCGCTGTAGACGGTAGTAGGAGTGATTGTCGAGCCCCCGGAACGACAGCGTCGGTCCTTGATGGCCACCCTCGCAGGTGTGGTTGTAGACAACATCCAGAATCACCTCGATTCCGGCATCATGAAGAGATGCGATCGCCTGTCGAAAACCTTCAATGCCACCTGGGCCGAGATAGCGTGGCGCGACCGCGAAATAGTTGAGCGGATTGTAGCCCCAGTAATTTGTCAGCCCCTTGGCCGACAGAAACGGCTCGTCCTGAAAGGCCTGCGCTGGCAGCAGTTCGACCGCCGTTATGCCGAGCGCCTTGAGGTGATTGATGACCACCGGATGACCGAGCGCGTCATAGCTTCCACGAACCGGACCGTCGATCGCCTCCAGGCGTTGGGTCAAGCCCTTCACATGGGCCTCGTAGATCACGGTCTCGTCCCAGGCATTCCTCGGATGATGGACGGTCGAACGGTCCCATGGAGCCAGCACCACACCTTTGGGCATGAACGGCGCACTATCGCGGGCGTCGAAGGATAGATCCTCCTCCGCCGACATCACGTCATGACCGTAAAGCGCGTCGCTTTCGACCAGAGCGCCATCAAGGGCCCTGGCGTACGGGTCCAACAGCAGTTTGTTCGGATTGAACCGATGCCCCCGATCCGGCGCGTATAGACCGTGCGCCCGATAACCGTACTTAGCTCCGGCTTCAAGTTCCGGCACGAAGCCATGCCAGACCGAACCGGTCCGCTCGGGTAGATCCAACCGTCCGGTTTCCGCCCCATCCTTATCAAACAGGCACAACTCGATCCGGGCGGCATTCTCGGAGAACACGGCGAAATTGACACCGCCCTCCTCCACATGTGCTCCCAGCCGGTCGTAGCGTCCGCTGACGATCTCCAAAGTCATGCTCCTCATTGTTGGCGAAGAAGATACAGCGTCCGGCCCAAACCTGTAGGGAGGGAGACAAAAGATTTCGTCACAGTCTCCGTTTGGCTGCTTGAATGGTGGTTTCCAGCCGGTCCAGGAACCGGGATCGGTCGGTCTTGTTGAACGGGCGCGGGCCGCCGGTGATCTGGCCGGTCTCTCGCAGGGTCTGCATCAGATCCCGATTGGCAAGCGCCATGCCGATCCCATCTGTGGTGAACAGTTCGCCGTTCGGCTTCAGCGCCATCGCCTCCCGTTCCAGACAGCGGGCCGCCAGCGGAATATCGTTGGTCACGCAGATATCGGCCTTGCCGATGTGCTCCGCGATCCAGTCATCCGCCGCATCCGCCCCTTGCGTTACGAACACGGTCTCGACCATCGGGTCCGGACTGGGGCGAATGCCGCCGTCGCTGACCAGATAGGTCTTGAGCCCATGGCGGGCGGCCACCCGCAGAGTCTCGTCCTTTACGGGGCAGGCATCGGCATCGATGTAAATTTCGACCATGGTCTCCAAGATCCTGTGTCAATTCGTAGTCAGGTCATCGGGAGCGACCGCGCGCCATATCGGCCTCAAGTCTCCGCTCTCCGGACGGCGCCAGCCGACCGCCCCCAGAAACCGATCATCGATCAGTCTTTGCTGAAAGGACCACAAGGCGGGGTCGTCCGGGATGTCCTCGGTGAAATAGATCCGCTCCACCTCGACCTCGAATCCGAAACTGGCGAGATTCTGGGTCAGCCCCTTACCGGTCGCCTTGATAAACGCTTCCTTCAGCGTCCAGAGCCGCAGAAACCCTTCCGGTTTGTCGTCATCCGGACACGCCATCAGCCAGGCCACCTCACGTGGACCGAAGTAGCTGTCGGCAACCTTGAGATCCACGTTGCGGTCGAGCGCTTCGAAATCCACCCCCAAAGCGAGATCCGGCGCGGTTGAGACCGCGACCGCGACTATACCCTTGGTGTGGGTCAGATTGAACGACACCGGTGCCGGCTTGTCGCCCAACCACGCATCCGGCTTGCCGTGTGCGCCGGGGATGAAACTGAACGCCCGGCGATCAACACCGAGCGCCTCCCCCAAGGCCCATCGCGCCAAAGCATGGGCGGCGGTGAACTCAATCCGGCTGTTTGGGAACATGAAGCGGTCGGCGCGTGCGATCTCGCCTGCGTCCAGGCCGGATCGCCAGGGCGCGACATCCGCCTCGGTCAGGCCATCGACCCGGAGGGAGTAGATCCAGAGCGTCTGATCCTGCACGTCCGAAGGCTCCAAAGGTTTGTTCGCGAGAGCGGAACGTTGTCTCAGAGTCTAGTCACCTCATCGCCCACCCGGCAACGCCGCGCTTGATCCGCTGCAAGAAGCGGTTAACGTCAGCCCATGTCCGACACGACCGCATCCGCCGAAACTCTGATCTCCCGAAGCGCCCAAAGCACCGTCGCTACCCTGTTCGCCCAACAGGTCCGGCGTGGCGGCGAACGGATTGCGCTTGCCGATCGCGCCCGCACGGTGAGCTATCGGGAGCTGTTTGAGCGCGTCACGCGGCTGGCCGGAGTACTGGAGGCGCATGGCATCAAAGCTGGTGACCGAGTCGCCATCCTGTCGGAGAATCGGCTGGAGTTTCCCGAGATCGTCCTGGCCTGCGCCATGACCGGCGCCATTCTCGCCTGCCAGAATTGGCGGCTGTCGGTTACCGAGCTGCGGCATTGCCTGGGCCTGGTCGAGCCGAGCTTGGTGCTGGTGTCCGAGCGGCATGCCGACAAGCTGTCCGAGGTCGGCGGCCGGTCGGACCGGACCCTCACAATCGGCCCGGATTACGAAGCGGCCCTGTCCACTGCGACACCCTCCGATCTGTCTGCCTTGGAAACCCTGGACCCGGAAGCCCCCCTACTGATCCTCTACACCTCCGGAACCACCGGCCTGCCGAAGGGGGCAGTGCTGAGTCATCGGGCCGAGATCGTCCGCAACATGGTGACGCGGGCCGAGTTCTCGATCGCGGCCGAGGACAGTTTCGTCGCATGGTCACCGCTCTATCATATGGGAGCGATGGAGAACTCGCTCGGCGCCCTGATGTCGGGTGGAAAGGTCATCGTGGTCGACGGGTTCGATCAGGCGCATCTGGCCGAGGTTGTGCGGGATGAATTGATCGGGTGGCTGCTGTTGATGCCGGGAATGGTCGGCGGTTTCGCCGAAGAGCTCGAACGGCGCGCGATCAAAGCGAAGGGCGTCAAGGTCTGCG
>CALAHL010000125.1 GCA_937891725.1 uncultured Rhodospirillaceae bacterium
GAGTGAGACAGGAATTCATGTGAGTTTTAAGCACCGCAAGCTCTATCGCTTTTAGGCGTTTCCCAGATGAGCAACGCCGGGTAGGCTGCCGCCATGACAGCTTTCATCGATCATCTCGACCATCTGTTCGCGACCAAGGGCAGCGAGCCCTATGGCGAGGACGTGTCCGTGCTGGAGCATTGTCTGCAATGCGCCGCCTTGGCCCAGCACGAAGGCGCGGGCGAAGCCCTGGTCGCCGCCGCCCTGCTGCACGATGTCGGGCATCTGATCGAGGAACCGGACGATGGATTCGGGGTTCATGCCCATGACAAGGGTGGGGCGGCCTTTCTGACACCGCATTTCCCGGATGCGGTAGTCGAGCCGGTGCGCTTGCACGTGGCGGCCAAACGCTACCGGGTCGCGGTAGAGCCCGCCTATCGGGATCGGCTGTCCAAGGCGTCGATCCATACGCTTGCGCATCAGGGGGGCCCGATGTCGGAAGCCGAGGTCGCTGAATTCGCTGCCAATCCTCATCACGACGGGGCGATCCGGGTGCGGGAATGGGACGACGCGGGCAAGATCGAGGGCCTGCACGTTCCGTCCTTTACCGCCTATCGCGACATGCTGACCCGCCTGTCGCGGTGATCTTGCCGTTGCCGAGTTTCGGCCCTTGGTCTAGTGTGGGTTCTCGTTAACCGGACATGGGGTTGACTGACCATGGCTTACAGTTTTGATGCGTTCTGCAACGATGCCAGCGCGGCGCTGACCGCCGCTCCAGGCTCTGCCGGACGGGAGAAAGTGCGGGAACTGCTGGAGGAATTGCTGAAGAATAAGGCTTTCGTGACCGAAGTCTGCGGTCCTGAGGCTGAGATCGGCACCCACCAGATTTACCGCGACAAGGATCACGACTTCGTGGTTCTGGCCCATGTCAACGGACCCGCCCGCAAGTCGCCGCCGCACGATCACGGATCGTCCTGGGCGATTTACGGACAGGCCTCCAAGTACACCGATATGAGCGAGTACGACCGGCTGGACGGCAAGTCGGGCGCCGGTTCGGCGGAACTGAAGCACAACACGACGTATCGGCTGGAGCCGGGCATGGCCGGGCTCTACGACGTGGGTGCGATCCATGCGATCGACTATCCCGAAGGCGCGCGGTTCGTGCGGGTGACGGGAACCGATCTGGCAGCCGTCGAGCGGCTGAAGTTCGATGTTTCGGCCGGCAAGGCCGAGGTGATCGAAAGTGTCGGTGTGAACTGAAGGACGAACGCGCGTGAGCGATACCTTGCAAGACCCGGGGATGGATGAGTCCGCGACCGACAGTGTCACGTCGCGGATCGAACGGATCTGTGTCGAGAAGGGGCTTCGGATGACGGAGCCGCGCCGGGTGATTGCCCGGGTGCTGTCCGGCACGGACGACCATCCCGACGCCGAAGAACTCTACGAGCGGGTCAAGGTGATCGACCCGTCGATCTCTATGGCGACGATCTACCGGACCATGAAGCTGTTCGAGGAGGTCTCGATCGTCTCCAAGCGGGATTTCGGGGACGGTCGCGCGCGGTACGAGAAGGTCAGCGGGCCGGAAGATCACCACCACCACATGATTGATGTGGAATCCGGCGAGGTGCTGGAGTTCTACAACCAGGAACTTGAGGATCTGAAGGTTCGGATCGCAAAGGATCTGGGGTTCAAGCTGGTGGACCATCATCTGGAGCTGTTCGGCGTTCGGATCTCCAAGAAAAAACACTGACACAGACCTGGGTGCCGACCCGATTGGTCGGCCCCTGGCTCCGGAAGGAAATGCGCAATGGATCGGTTCGACCGAACCCCCAAAACGAAATGCGACGATGATATCGTCATTGTCCCCTGCATGGAGACGGCCGCCTGCCGGATCGCGGTGACCCGCGCCTATGACCGCTTGGTCAGCAGTGGGGTCGACGATCGGGTTGCCTTCGAAGCCGCCGGAAAAGTCTATGCCTGGCACCATCCCGAAGTGCCCAGCACCCGCGTTCCCTATGTGATTTCGGAATGGCTGCCCTGATTTCTGCGCAATAGGTTCGTTTTCAGCACGAATGCGCTGACAAAATCCGGAATTCCGTTGTGGTCATTGAGCCCCACATGCTGTGTCAGTGAAAGCATGGAGGGTCCGATGGCCGCGTATCAAAGTGACTTCCGCGTGAAATACCAAGATGAGTTTCAGGTCCGATGGTCCGTCGAGAACGCCAAAGCGGCGTCCGAGATGACCGGACGTGCGCCGCGTGATCGCGCCGGTTCGACCAGCCCGATCGGCGCCGTCTATGGCGGCACGATTCTCGGTGAGGATGCCGGTGCGGATCGTCGCTGAGGGCTGATAGCTTCGTTTCGATATGTGAACAGAAAAACCGCGATCGGAGTTACATAACTTCGATCGCGGTTACGTTTGAGTCCGTTCAATACGGCGAGTCAACGTTCCCCATCTCCACATAGACCGCCTTCATCTGGGTATAG
>CALAHL010000126.1 GCA_937891725.1 uncultured Rhodospirillaceae bacterium
GGGTCATTGGGTCGTCTCCAAAAGTTCCTGGCGTCGGCCGCTCAGGGCCTCCCGCAGGGCGCGCCGGCCACGCGCCAACAGCGATTCAAGCGCCTCGACCGAAATTCCCAGCGCCGCCGAGGCATCGGCTCCGGACAGGTTTTCGTAGTGCACCAGGACGATTGCGGATCGTTGGCGTTCCGGCAAACCGTCCATCGCCGTCCGGACCAGGTCGGCTGTTTGCCGGTCGTGCAAACCCTGGTCGGGTGCCGCACCGGTATCGGTCAGGATGACATCGTCGGGATCCACGGTCGGTTTGCGCTTCCTGATTTGGTCCAGGCCCTTGTTCCGCACTATGCGGTAGAGCCAGGTCGTGACCTTTGCTCTGGGTGTCCAGGACGCCGCCGTTCTCCAGACGGAAAGGAAGCTGTCCTGCACGACGTCCTCAGCAGTGGCCCGGTCACCGACCAGCCGCTCGGCGAAACCGAGCAACCGGTCGGCGTGCCGATCCACAAGCAACCGATACGCGGCGGCGTCTCCGTCAGCGACGCGGACCATAAGGGCCGCATCCGGGTCGATCTCCGCTGGGGGGGCGGAGACCGATGCTTTGAATCCATCCGCCAAGATATCGGCTCTCGTGGTTTCGGTTATCGGGATCGATCAGGATCAGTCGTGATCCTTGCGATCCTTCATATGGGCCTTGAACGCTTCGAGTTCAGCCTTGTCGATCGCACCGTCGTTGTTGGTGTCGATCTTCTTCATCATCCGGGCGCCGCGATCCGGCATCTCGTCGAAGGACAGAGCGCCATCGCCGTTCTGGTCCTGCTTGGCGACTAAAGCCGCCATCCGATCGGTCATCTTGGCCTGACGGGCTGCCACCATCTCATCGGCGGACAGCTTGCCGTCGCCATTGCTGTCGGCGGCGGTGAAGCGGGCTTGTTTGAAGGCCGCACGTTCCTCGGCCGAGACCATACCGTCCGAATTGGTATCCATGTTACTGAACATCTCGTCCATCCAGGCGCCGTGCTTGCCGCCGCCATGTCCGCCGTCACCATGCGCAAAAGCGGCACCGGCCACGGTCAACCCACCCAGAAGGGCGATGGCGGGAAGAACGGCATTGCGGCCACGAGGGAAATACTTGGTCATCTCGAAGTCTCCATGAGGGATTGGGGAAAGGTTGGGAGCTCCCCGGCCGCCGTCTCCGCCGGCCTTAATCCCTAAACGCGGTACCGAAAGCGATCCGTCGGGGCTTTCGCGGATTTCTTCAACCGGCTACCGTGACATCAATCAACCAGACGTCTCGAACACCAATCAAAAATTCCCGGAGGACCCCATGGCGGCGACCAGCAATAAAGTGATCATCACCTGTGCCGTGACCGGCTCAATCCACACGCCGAGCATGAGCCCGCACCTGCCGATCACCGCCGATGAGGTCGCGACCCAGGCGATCGACGCGGCCGAGGCCGGCGCCTCCATCCTCCACCTGCACGCCCGCAACCCGGACGGCAGCCCGACACCGAGCCCGGATGCGTTTATGGAGTTCCTGCCGCGCATCAAGCAGAACACCGATGCGGTGGTGAACATCACCACCGGCGGCGGTCATGGGATGAGCCTGGAAGAGCGTCTGGCCGCAGCCTTCCGGGCCAGCCCGGAGATGACGTCGCTCAACATGGGGTCGATGAATTTCGGCCTGTTCCCGATCCTCGACAAGATGAAGGATTTCCAGCACGAGTGGGAGCCGAAATTCCTGGAAAACAGTCGCGATTTTATCTTCCGGAACACCTTCAAGGATATCGAATACATCCTGAAGGATCTGGGAGAGGGCCACGGCGTCAAGTTCGAGTACGAGTGCTACGACGTCGGCCATCTCTACAATCTCGCCCACTTCCTGGAGCGCGGTTTGGTAAAGCCGCCGTTGTTCGTGCAGACGATTTTCGGAATCCTGGGTGGCATCGGCGCCGATCCGGAAAACCTGATGTTCATGAAGCGGACGGCCGACAAGCTGTTCGGCGATCAGTACCGGTGGTCGGTGCTGGCAGCCGGGCGTCACCAGATGAACTTCACCACCATGGCCGCGATCAACGGCGGCAATGTGCGGGTGGGTCTGGAGGACAGCCTCTATATTTCGAAGGGCAAATTGGCCGAGAGCAACGCCCAGCAGGTCTCCAAGATCCGCCGGATCATCGAAGACCTCAGCATGGAGGTCGCCACCCCCGCCGAGGCTCGCGCCATGCTCGACCTCAAGGGCGGCGATCAGGTGAATTTCTGACGACGACGGTTGAGTGGGCTCCCCATTTTCTTTCGCCCTGAGCTTTTCGAAGGGCGCAGGGAGGGATTTGGGGAGTGCCCTTCGACGGCCTCAGCGCGATAAATGACTATTGGAAGCGAGTTTATGACGATCACCGGCCACACCACCGTTCTCGGCGTGATCAGCGATCCGGTGGCGCATGTGCGAGCGCCGCAGGTGTTCAATCCGCTGTTCGAGGCGGGCGGGATCGACGCGGTGCTGGTGCCGGTCCACGTGACGCCAG
>CALAHL010000127.1 GCA_937891725.1 uncultured Rhodospirillaceae bacterium
CGTTCGGGATTCCCTTCGGGGTCATGTGCGGGATCAACCGGGATGGCTGGATCTCGCGCACCCTGCTGACGGTCTCTCTGGTCGGCGTGTCGCTGCCGACCTTCGTGATCGGGATCTTCATGATCTATCTGTTTTCGGTCACCTGGGGCCTGTTGCCGTCCTTCGGGCGGGGGCCGGTGGTGGATCTCGGATGGTGGTCGACCGGATTTCTGACCACCGGCGGTTGGCTCGCCCTGATCATGCCGTCAATCACGCTCAGCCTGTTTCAGACCACGCTGATCCTGCGGCTGGTCCGGGCTGAGATGTTGGAAGTGATGCGCACCGACTACATCAAGTTCGGGCGCGCCCGCGGCCTGTCGAACAAGGCGATCAATTTCGGCCACGCCTTGCGCAACACGCTGGTGCCGGTGATCACGATCGCCGGGTTGAACATCGGCTCGCTGATCGCGTTCTCGATCATTACGGAGACGGTCTTTAACTGGCCGGGCATGGGTTTGCTCTTCATCAAGGCCGTCGAGTTCGCCGATGTGCCGATCATGGCAGCCTATCTGGTGATGGTCGCCTTCGTGTTCGTGGTCATCAATCTGGTGGTGGATCTGTTGTATTTCGCGGTCGATCCGCGCCTCAAGATCGACACGGGAGCCGCCGTCGGGCGGTTGAGCTGAGCCATGGCGACCGAACCCGATACCTCTACCCGCGCGTCCTCCTTGCTGGCCCGCGCGCTCGACAGCGATCTTTGGTTCAGCTTCACGCGCTCGCCTGTGGTCGTGGCTGCGGGCGCGGTCACTCTGCTCTATTTCATGGCGGCGGTACTGGCCCCGCTGATCTCCCCGCATAATCCGTTCGATCCGGGTAGTCTCGTCTATTCCGACGCGTTCACACCTCCGGCTTGGATCGACGGCGGCAAGTCTACCTACCTCCTTGGCACCGACGATCAGGGGCGGGACATCCTGTCTACCCTGATCTATGGCGCGCGGATCTCGCTTCTGGTCGGGTTCGCTGCGGTGGCGCTCTCGGCGGTCATCGGAATCACCTTGGGTATCCTGGCCGGCTATCTTGGCGGTGTGGTCGAGACGGTGACCATGCGGACGGCCGACGTCCAACTCACTGTGCCGGGCATTCTCGTGGCGCTGATGATCGACGGGGTGGTGCGGATAAAGCTCAAGGACTGGTCGGCGGATGGCGGGTTCATCGGCGACATGCACGAGACCATCTCGCTGTTCGTGCTGATTTTCGCGATCGGGCTCAGTGATTGGCCACAATATGCGCGCGTGGTGCGAGGCGCCACCATGGTCGAAAAAGGCAAGGAATACGTCCAGGCCGCCAAGGTGATAGGCGTGCATCCACTGTTCATCATGATCCGCCACATCCTGCCGAATGTGCTGGGCCCGGTGCTGGTGCTCGCGACCATCGGGCTCGCGCTCGCCATCATCGCCGAGGCGACTCTGTCCTTTCTCGGCGTCGGCATGCCGCCCACCACGCCGTCTCTTGGGACCCTGATCCGGATCGGGAATAATTTCCTGTTCTCCGGCGAATGGTGGATCACCTTCTTTCCGTGCATCGCGCTCATCCTGCTGGTGTTGAGCGTCAACCTGTTGGGGGACTGGCTGCGGGATGCGCTCAATCCGAAACTTCGCTAGCCTCGAGGCATGATCGTCGTCCTCGGTTCCATCAACATGGATCTGTTCTTCACCGTCGCGGTTTTACCGACGCGTGGCGAAACCGTGTTGTGCGAACGAGCGGATCTGCGGCCAGGCGGCAAGGGTGCCAATCAGGCCTATGCCGCCGCCCGGGCTGGCGCGCGGACAGCTTTTGTCGGGTGCATCGGTGAGGACGCGTTCGGACCGTTGGTGCGCGCCGCGCTGGAGGAGGTCGGCTGCGATACCTCCTTCACGTCCGTGGTCGATGCGCCGACCGGGACAGCGGCCGTGATGGTCGAGGCCTCGGGCGAAAACCAGATCGTGGTGGCGAGTGGCGCAAATCTCTCGGTCCGTGCCAATGCCATTCCAACCGAGATGCTGGGGCCGGAAACCACGTTGCTGTGTCAGGCGGAGATCCCGGTCGCCGAAACCGAGACCGCGTTGATCCGCGCCAGGGCCGCCGGCGCACGCACCATCCTGAACCTGGCCCCGGCGGCCTCCATATCGGACGCCGCGTTGGCTGCGGTGGATGTTTTGGTGGTCAACGAAATCGAGGCGCGCATGCTAGCGCCGGATGGTGGGTCAGTTTCGGCGATGGCGCGGAGTCTGTCAGAGTCTCATCGCCTGACCTGCATCATCACGCAGGGCCCGGGCGGTGCCTTCGTGCGGCAAGAGGACGGCACCGAGTCGACCCACCATGCGCTGAGGATTGAGCCGGTGGATACGGTCGGAGCGGGTGACGCATTCGTGGGTGCGCTGGCGGCGGCCCTGGACACCGGCAGCTCGATTGCGCGTGCGCTGCCCCGGGCTCTGGCGTCCGGAGCGATCACCTG
Source organism: uncultured Rhodospirillaceae bacterium (assembly GCA_937891725.1). Lineage (GTDB taxonomy): Bacteria > Pseudomonadota > Alphaproteobacteria > Thalassobaculales > Thalassobaculaceae > JANSYC01. The sequence goes on from CALAHL010000127.1 coordinate 2,474, forward strand.
CACCCGGCATGGCGCCATGACCGCGCCGAGTGCGGAG
>CALAHL010000128.1 GCA_937891725.1 uncultured Rhodospirillaceae bacterium
CCCGCAACCAAAAAACAACGCGTTATCAAACGCTTATCCGCCGCCCTTCAGGGCGGCGTTTGCGTTCGCAAAACCCGTGGAAGCACTGTGGAAGCAAGAGGGGTCGAAGTCCTTCATATCGCTGCGTAAATCAGTCGCGTGAGAACCGGCTTGGTTTCGAACGTTAAACGTCCGGTCACGAGTGGTGCGACGCCGAACTGGAAAACGCCTCGCGATAGCGGCGAGGCGAGGTTCCCACGCCTTTCGCAAAGGCACGGGTGAAGTGGGCCTGATCGGAATATCCGGCGAGGAATCCGATCTCTGCGAGGCTTGGGCCGGCTGCCTCGACCAAGAAATCAGCCGCGACCTGCAGGCGCGCCTCGGCGATCAGCCGGGACAGGCTCAGCCCCTGCTCCGTCAGTCGACGTTGCAGCGTGCGGGCGGACAGTCCGGCACCATTCGAGATCTCGTCCAGTGTCCAACGTCTCAGCGGGTCGGCCGTAAGACGATGACGCAGGTCCGGGACCAACGCGTCGGCCGGTTCGGTGGCGATAGGCGGTTCGGCGACCGGACCTCCTGAGTGGTGAAGGATCACTTCGCCACCAGGTTCGACCCGACCAGGATCGAGCCATTTGCTATTCGTGCGCCACGGCCTGGAATCTTGATCGCAAAGCGTCACGGGAACCGCCTGGACAATCTCCGCAAGGCGGGCCAGAACCGACAGAACCAGCAACGTCTCGGGCTCCGAGGGCGCAGGGCCCCCATCGCGGGCCTCGTGCGCCATGCGGATCTGGTGCGATCCATCGAGGTCTACCCGCACCCGGTGGCGACCGTGGCTGAAGGTTTCCAGCCGATGCCACCGCGCAAGGAGATCCGGCACATCGCGCGCGCGGGTTAGGGCCAGCAGCACCGGCTCGGGCGGCATGGTCTGCAGCGCATCAGCGATGCGCATGACCGCTAGTCGGCCATGCGCGCCCATGATCGCAGCCAGCGCCGCCTGCTTGTCGGGACGCGGCACATGAGCGCCGCCCGGAGCGCGCAAGCCCGCGGCGATGCCCTGTCGCGCGAGCCCCGCCGCGACCAGCCGCATCATCGCGGCCGAGGCGAAATCGTCGGTTTCTCTTGCGCTCATGTCTCCTCCGGCGCTGCCGTAAGGGTAACCGACCCAGAGTGCTGCGGCACGATCGGAACCGCAGCAACCGACCGCATCATGTGGCAAGCACCTCGGGTCCCACAGGAAAGCCGATGGGGCGCACCCCGGTCGCGGCCCGGATCGCGTTGGCGATGGCCCCGGGTCCGGCAACGATCATGGTTTCGCCCGCACCCGCCGGAGGCGCGACCGTGTCGAGAAGATCGATCATGATCGGCGGGACGTCGAATGCGGCGGGGATCGGCGCCTCGCCGAAGTTCTCGGCCACGACGCGCCCGTCCTCGATCGGAAGGCCGTCCGACAGGACCATGCCGATGCTCCAAACGAGGTTGCCCTCGCATTGCGCGCGGACCTGGTCTGGGTTGATCACAAGACCGCAGTCATGCACGCCCCAGAGCCCGCTGACCCGCACCCGGCCGCGAGGGTCGACCGCGACCTCGGCCACCGCCGCGGCATAGCTCATCTCCTTGTAGATGCCGCAAGCCACACCCCGGCCGATCCGCGCGACGGCAAGGGAGCTGGAAGCGTCACGATGCCAGTCCGAGATCTCCCGCACACGTTCGAGCACTGCAACCAGCCTCGGATCGGCGGCATGGTCGATGCGGAACGACAGCGTATCGGCGCCCGCAACCAGCGCCGCCTCGTCCATCGCACTTTCGATCGCTAGCGCGTTCGGGCCCGCGCCCAGCCCGCGCCACGGCCCGGTGTGCACCGGCAGGCGCACCGCGTCGTAGGTCGCACGCGCCCGGCCGAGGACATAGGGCGCCGCCATGCCCCGCGCGACGCCGCCGTCGCCGATCAGCGCGTCGGTCCCGTGCTGCATCCATGCCGGCACGACGGCCGCGGTAAAGAGGATATGTGATGACACCTGCGCATGGTCCCAGTCGGTGATCCGTCCGTCCGTGACGCGGGCCCGGATGCGGTGCGACGAGGGCGGCCGGTGGAACGCGAAGGCCAGTTCCTGCGCGCGGGTCCACTGCACCTTGACCGGGGCGCCCGCGGCCGCTGCCAGTGCCGCGGCCTCGGCTTCGACGGTGCAGATCGTCTTGCCCCCGAAGGCGCCGCCGATCCGGCAGGACTGCACAGTCACCACGTCGCCCGACAGACCGAACGCGTCGGCCAGGACATCGCGGATGTAGAACGCATCCTGCGTTCCAGCCCAGACCTTGAGCGCGCCGTCCTGCCATTCGGCGACGGCGGCGCGCGGTTCAATGGGCGCATGGGCGGCGAGCGGGATGTCCAACCGCAGATCGACATCCCAAAACCCGGCCTCGGGCGCACCGTCCAGCACGGCATGCGGCAATGGACCTTCGTCCAGACGTCGATCGACATCTATCGCGGTCGCGACGTCGGCGCGCGGATGAAGGCCGTCGACGTCCCACGCGACCTCAAGCGCTTCGGCAATTGTGTCGAGCGCGCCGGGGCGCGCGGCGACGATCCCCAGACCGCGGGCCTTGCCGATGGGCGGCCCGCAGACTTCGACCAGAGCGACGAAACCGGGTACTGCGCGGGCGGCCTCTGCGTTCCAGCGCAGGGGGCGGGAGGCGACTTCCGGGGGCGCCGGGGCGCGCAGAACCCGGCCGAAGAGGGTTCCCGGCCGCGCCACGTCGGCGGCATAGAGCGGCCCGCCTGTCACGATCTCGCGCCCCTGCACCAGTTCGGGCGCCGCGCCGATCATTCCGCCCGGGCGCACGCTGCGCAGGTCGGACACAGGCCGCGCCGCAACGCTGACCGGACCCTCGGTCCGCCCCATGGCGATGGCGTCGCGCAGCGCAGCACAGGCCTGTGCGAGCGGCTCGGCGAAAAGCTGGACCGACTCGCTGCCGACCGTCGCCTTGACCCGCGGCACCGCCGTGTCGTGCAGGCGCAGATCGACCATGTCCCACGCGACATCGAGTTCGGCGCAGGCCACCTGCTTCAGCGCGGTGGCGATGTTCTGCCCCATCTCGGCGCGCGGCAGAGTCAGAGTGTAACGCCCGTCGCGCCAGGCGATCCACCCCAGCGCTGCCTCCGGATCGGGATCGGGGCGTTTCGGGATCACCGGAACCTGGCTCCAGACACCGGCGCCGATACCGATCAGCGCCACCAATCCGCCGCCGGCGGCCCGTAGAAAGGTGCGCCGCTTCATGCTCCGGCCTCCGCCGCGCGTGCGATCGCCGCGCGGATGCGCCCGTAGGTTCCGCACCGGCAGAGGTTGCCCGCCATCGCTACGTCGACATCCTCCGCGGTGGGCTGCGGCGTCGTTTCGAGAAGGGCGACCGCCGACATGATCTGCCCGGACTGGCAGTAGCCGCATTGCGGCACGCCAAGCTCGATCCAGGCTGCCTGAACCGGGTGCAGCCGATCCCCGTTGGCCAGCCCTTCGACAGTGCGCACCTCAGCTCCGTCGGCGGCGGCCGCCGGAGTGATGCAGGACCGCGTCGGCACGCCATCCACGAGCACGGTGCAGGCTCCGCAGAACCCGGCCCCGCAGCCGTATTTCGCCCCGGCCAGCCCGAAATGCTCGCGCAACACGAAGAGAAGGGGCTCCTCTGTCCAGGCCTCGGGGACGGTCGAGCGTTCCCCGTTGAGAATGATCTGCATGAAAGTCTCCTCATGCTGTCAGTTGTGACAGGGAAGATGGAGGCATGTCCCGCCGCTTTCTTGAACGATCGCGCCAATGGTGTCTGGAAAGTTCATTTTTCGCAGATCTTGCAGGCCGAAAGTACGCAGTCCGCGATATTCCGACAAACGTTCACCACGGAACTCCTTCAGGTTTTGGCCCTGAAGGTCTGAGGGCAGAAAACGACATAAAAACAATGATTTGTCGTGAACAAAGTTTTCGCACAACTTCGCAGAATTGCGACGCTTCTCATAACCTGAAGGTCACAGGTTCAAATCCTGTCCCCGCAACCAAATTACCGTT
>CALAHL010000129.1 GCA_937891725.1 uncultured Rhodospirillaceae bacterium
GATGTTCGCTCCCGACACGGTCTTTATTTTGGTCGAATTTGAGTCGATTACGGCTTGCCGGAACCGCGTCGCGTCAGTGACCGGACATCGAAACGGGCGAGCCCTGACGCCATGCCGAGGTGCCCTTGCACCGACCGCAGATCCGTTCACCAGCCCATTGGCTCTGAAAGGACAGGCTGCAGCGCAGGCATTGACGCTCCTTGCTGTTCTCCGATCCGGGCTGCTTCAACGCGATTGCGTCGTCGAGCTGATCCTCGACCGTGGGAGCTGGCTTCATTGGGTCGTCCTCTGGCTGGTCTCACAGGCTGGGATCAGCCCGCAACGGCGGCGGAACTTGGAGGATCGCACCAAAGCGTGACAGCATTCGGTGTAAAATCTCCCTTACGGAAGTGGCAATCCGTCACTAATTCCGCAGCTTTAAACGTGAAGAGCAGCTTATAGCACAAAAGCTTGAAAAACGTGACTCTTCATAGGAGCCAATATGTCATCAGACCTTCATTTTTCCGACAACATGGCGAACCCGGGGATCCTTCGGGTCCTTGGGCGCGCCAATTCCTTCAATGTCCGCAAGATTCTATGGGCATGTGACGAGTTGGGGATGCACTATGAGCGGGAGGATTACGGACGCGGTTTCCGGGCCTGTACCAGCCCGGAGTTCCTGGCCCTAAATCCGGCGGCCCAGGTGCCGGTGGTGATCGACGGGCGAACGGTGATGCGGGAGTCCAATTCGATCGTCCGATATCTGGCTGCGAAAGCCGGCGACGAGGCGCTGTATCCTTCGGACCTGTCGGCGCGTCAGAAGGTCGAGCAATGGATGGACTGGGTGGCCTACGACCTGACCCATGCCTTGAGAGGGGCCTTTCTGGGCGGGCAACTGGACGAGGCGCCCTGGAACAATGACTGGTTTGTCGCCCAGGGGCGGGCCGATCTGGTGCACGAAATGACGCTGCTTGACGCACAACTTGCCGCAGGCGGGCCGTATGTCTGCGGCCGCGGGTTCACCGTCGCGGACATTCCGGTCGGGTTGGCGGTCAATCGCTGGTTCAGCATCAAGGGCCTGGATCGGCCGGAACTGCCTGGGCTGGCAAGCTATTACGGGCTGCTCAGCGAGCGGCCGGCCTATCTGCGGCACGGCCGGAACGGCTTGCCTTAGGCGTGCCGCCAGTCGAGACCGCGTTGGGTAGACTCCATCCGATCAGGGCGACGAGTGCGGCGACCGCCGGGCTCCAGCTCTCCCAGGTGTTCATTGTGTCGAGCGTGATCCAACTCACCCCGCACCACACAATCGAGATCGCAAGGGCGAGCGAGAGAGGAGCCGTGCGTCGCTTGAGGCTGGATCGGGCGATCAGCAGCACCCCCAATGTCCCGATCACCGTTGGATCCGGCGCCACACCGAAGACCTCCGCCGCCGCCACCGGACGGCCTGCGAGCGGCGCAAGAAGTGGATAGCCGGCCAGCGCATAGGCAAGCAGACCGAAACCCAAGACCGCAGCAATCCCGCTTGGCACGCCGACACCGAAATCGGTGCGCCCCAGCAGGATCAGGACACCCTGAAACACGAACAGGGGAATCAGCCATTCCGCCGCCCAGTTGATGCTGGCATAGCTGAGGCCCAAGAACCCGAAACCCGCCAGCATCCAGGACGCGGCCAGCGGCCCGGCGATCAGAAGGCCCGGGCGGAACCGGGCAAACCCCGCGGGGTTTCCAAGCACGACCAGAACCCCGAGACCAGCCAGCATCGTCAGGATATGCGCCGGCCAGAACAGCGCGTTATGGGTCTGGATCATTTGCCAATAGACCGGCTCCGAGAACATCAGAAAATCCTCGGGCCGATAGGTCAACCAGGTGTCTAAACGCCAGGTGTTCACGTCAAGCTCTCGACCTGCGAGATCAGCCGCCGGGATAGATCGGCGTCGAGCACCGGCCCCGTGGAGGCGGCCAGATTCTCCACTGCATGATGGGGTTTGGTGGTGGCGGGTATCGCGGTCGTGACCGCCGGATGTGCCAGGATGAACTTGAGCAGAAGCTGCGCCCAGGTATCCGCTCCGACCTCGCCCGCCCAGTCCGGCAGGGGTTGACCTTCCAGAGGTTGGGTCAGTCCGCCCCGTCGGAACGGTCGGTTCACGATCACCGCGATTCCGCGATCCTGGGCCAGCGGCAACAGCCGGTCGGCTGCGGCCCGGTCCCGCACGTTGTACGTCAGCTGCACGAAGTCGATCGGCTCCCGCGCCATGATCTCCGCCAGGTCCTGATGACGGCGGCCATGGGAAGTGGTGAGGCCGACACAGCTCAAGTGCCCGCTCTGCTTCATCTCGAACAAGGTCCGCAGATGGCCTTCCCACCCGACCAGATTGTGGACCTGGAGCAGGTCGAATTTCGGCACCTGCCAGAGCGCACGGGAGTCCGCGATCTGATCCGGACCGTCATCGGTATCGGAAATCCAGACCTTATCGGCAGAGAACACGGTGTCGGTCCGTCCGAGCGCGCGGAGGCCGTCCCCGATCACGCTTTGCGCGGAGCCGTACATCGGCGAGCTGTCGATCATCTTGCCGCCGGCTTTGAAGAACGCGTCCATCACCTCAGCGCATTGCGCGCGCAGAACTGGACTGTCTCCGACATTGAAGGTGATCCAACTGCCCAGTCCGACCGCCGGGATTCGCGCGCCGCTGGAGGGGATGGTCCGCAGAGATGGCGTCGTGGTTTGGTCGGTCCAGCCCGCCTTCGGCAGCAGTGCCGTCAGGGCCGCGCCCGCGCTTCCCGCGAGCAGGGTGCGGCGTGAGACGGGCTTGGATCGGTGTTTGGTCATATCGATCTCCGTTTCAATCCGTTCAATACCGAGTTGGCGGTATTCTTCATAGAAACAAGAGATGTTAGGCCTGCAACATCAACCGTCGCTCATCATCTGCGGCAGCGCTCCCGCCAGGCCGACCAGGGCCACATTGGGATGGGTGATGAGGCGGGTCGAGATCTGCGCGCAATAGTCGCCGAAGCGGCCCTTGGCCTCAAACCGGGCGCGGAACCGGCCGGCCGGAAACAGCGCACCGATCCGGGGCAGCACCCCGCCGGCCAGAAACACCCCGCCGGTAGCACCAAAGGTCAGGGCCGTATCGGAGGCGACGGTGCCGAGGAAATCGGCGAAATAGCCGATCACCTCAACGGCCGTCGGGTCCTCGTCCCTGGTCGCGATTTCGACCACATCCGCCGCCGTCAAAGGGCGTGGCGACAGGCCCCCGATTTCTCGCAACACATCGTGCAAGGCGGCGAGGCCGGGGCCGGAGAGCACCCGTTCCGCCGAAACATGGCCATGGCGGCGGGTCAGACAGGCGATGATCTCCGCCTCCCTGGCGTTTTGCGCCGCCAAGGTGGTGTGTCCGCCTTCGCCCGCGACGGCCAGCCAGCTGGTACCGTGCGGCATCAGCCCCGCAACACCCAGCCCCGTCCCTGGACCAAGCACGGCCATCGGCCCCCCGCGCTGGGTCGCGCCGCCGTTGCCGAAGCGGGCGGTGTCGGCCTCGGTGAGATGCGGCAAGGCCAAAGCGACCGCCGCAAAATCATTCACCACCGCCAATTTCTCAAGGCCGAACCGGGCCTGCAAGGCGGCCTTGGAAAATTGCCAGTCCCGATTGGTGAAGCGGATCACCTCCGGTTCCGGTGGGCAGGCGACGGCGAGCATGGCGGCGCGCGCCCGCCCATCGGGCGGAGTGCCGTGCCACATTTCTTCGACCAGATCTTCGAAGCTCTCGAAATCGTCGCCGCGCAGCGCGCCGATCGGACCCAAGGCCTCGCCTGGAGCGAGGACGGCATACCGGATATTGGTGCCGCCGATATCCGCGATCAGAACCGAGCCGTCAAAGCCGTCCAAATGTGCCATCAGGCACAGTCCTTTGGCTTGAAGGATAGATTCGACCATTGCTCCCACAGCTCGGCCAAGCTGGCGTAGTCCTTGTCACCCATACCCGCGGCCTGGGCGATTTCGTAGGGCGTGTGCGAGGCCAGCGTCGCAAACAGTGGCACACCCAGATTCTGCGCCGTCTCCAGGGCCAGAACCGAATCCTTCCGCGCGTTGGAGATCGACATCCCGCCGGAGTAATTGCCCTGTTGCATCCGCTCCTGCACCCGATGCACCAGCGGGCGCATCAGCCCTTCCTCCCGATTCAGCACGTCGACCATGGTCTGAACCGGCACGCCCAGTTTGGTCGACATGGCGAAGGCCTCGATCAGCACCACCATGACCGCGTGCATGACCCCGTTGTTGACCACCTTGACCCCCATACCGGCACCAATCGGCCCCAGCTCGAAAATCTGTTCGGCCAACAGATCCAGGACCGGACGGGCCTTGGCGATGTCTTCCTTGGAGCCGCCCAGGAAGAACGTGATCTTGGCAGCAGCCATGCTGGCGACCCCGCCGGCGATCGCCGCATCGACGAAGCCGACCCCTTCTGCCTTGCACAGGTCGTGACACTGGATCGCGGTCTGGGGGGTGACGGTGCTGGTCTCGATGACGATGTCCGGACGATGGCCCGCCGCAAGAATGTCCTTCACCACCGTGACCGAGGCCTCGGGTTTCGGCAGCGACAGGATGATCCGCTTGACCCGCGCCGCGACCTCGGCAGGTGAGCCCACGCAGGTGATCCCAAGATCCTTGACCGCCGCGATCCGTTCTGCCGAAAGGTCGAAGCCGATCAGCGGTGCCTTGCCGTCCAATCCCTTGGCGACTGATCCGCCCGCATTCCCCAGCCCGATGATCCCGATCGCGTCCGTCATGGTGTCCTCTCAGATGTCCCGTCGCCGGATCTCGCACCCGGCCCGGCGGGAGCTTAGCGAGGCGGAGGGGGCCGGGCAAAGGGGGGCGGAAATACGGCGTTTACTCGGCTCCGGCGGCCCCGGCCGGCTCCGGCTGCCCGATCACCTGATCCCGTCCGTTGTCCTTGGCCTGGTAGAGCCGCTTGTCGGCGGCCACGAACAGGTCGACCAAGGCACCACCGTCCTCTGGTGCGGTGGCAACGCCGATGCTCACGGTGATGCGGCCGGATTTCAGCTTGCCCGATTCCTCCGCGATGACGCGTCGCAGGCGCTCCGCCAAACCGAGCGCTGAACGGTGCGGCAAGCCGTCGGCCAACACCACGAATTCCTCGCCCCCATAGCGGAACAGCTTGTCTTCCTCCCGCAGCCGCTTGGTCAGCATGTCGGCCAATTCCCGCAGGACGATGTCGCCCTCGGCATGTCCGAAGCCGTCATTGACCCGTTTGAAGTGGTCAATGTCGATCAGCAGCAAGCTTGCGGGGCGCCCGGTCAGTCTGGCGCCTTCGACCATCTGCTCGCCGTCCGCGTCGAATTGTCCGCGGTCGAGCGCGCCGGTCAGCGGGTCCAGCTTGACCTGATGCAGCAACGTCTCGTAGCGCTCGCGATAGGTCAGGACGTCGAAGACGTCTTTCAGGCGCGGTGCCACCGCGATCTGCTCGGTCCCGGTTTCGGCGTATCGCAGATAGAGTCCGACCATGACGCTGTAGACCAAAGCGGCACCCATCTTCGCGACCCAGCCGCCGAACATCACCACGAAGGGCGCGCCCGAGACATAGTGGAGGGCGATGAAGAAGCCGATTTGGTCGAAGGTAAGGATCAGGGACGAGGCGATGAACATCCGGAAAATCGGCCACTCGCGCAGGACCCGCCCAAGCTTTTCGTAGACCAGAATCAAGGCGATGGAATCGATGAACAGAAGCGTGGTTCCCCAAACCATCAGCCAGCCCATCTCGCTCACGAAGGAGAGGTCGGCTTCCTTGCCGGGGACCACCGAGAGCACCTGATGATTCCGCAGGATTAGAACCAGGCCGACGATCATCAGATTGCCGAAGAACAGCCCGTAAATCGGTTGGCGCACGACCTGGGCGTCTTCTTTTATGTAGAGCATGAGGATGATCAGCAGCTTGCCCGAGAACAACACGGTCGAGCCGGGCGAGATGATGCCGAAGGGCAG
>CALAHL010000130.1 GCA_937891725.1 uncultured Rhodospirillaceae bacterium
ACAAGCCTATCCGCATCTTTTCGCGCCTCTGAGGGTCGGCGGGGTGGAGTTGCGGAACCGGGTCTGTTTGCCGGCGACGGTAACCAACTACGCGGCCGCAAACCGCATCACCGAGCGCTGGAAGTCCTTTCTGATCGAGCGCGCGCGGGGCGGGGCCGCCATGCTGGTGACCGAGGTGATTGCGGTGGATCCGGAAGCGGTCGCCCAGGGCACCACCGTGATCGGCTTCGACGACCGGAACGATGCGGATTTCGGCGATACCGCAGACCGAATTCGGGCGGCGGGGGCGGTGATGATCGGCCAGCTTTGGCATCCGGGACGTCAGCAGCTCTGGCACCCGACCAAGGCCCCGGCTGGTGTGTCCGACGGACCCGACCCCTATAGCTGGACGGTGCCCCACGTGATGGAAGACGGCGAGATTCGCACCGTCATCGACGCCTATGTGGAGACGGCGGCACGGCTTCACCGCTGTGGGGTGGCGGGCGTCGAACTGCACGGGGCGCACGGCTATTTGATCAATCAGTTCCTGTCGCCCTGGTCGAACACGCGAGACGACGGTTGGGGCGGCGGGGTAGACGGGCGGACCAAGTTCGTGCGCGAGATCGTCTCTGGGATACGGGCCCAGTGCGGCTCGAATTTCGTGATCGGCCTGAAGATGCCGGGCACCGAGTTGATCGAGGGCGGCATCGATGTGGCGGAGGCGGAGCGGCTCACCGCCCATCTCGCCGGCGCCGGAGGTCTCGACTATTTCGCTTACGGCCAGGGAAATTTCAGTCTCAGCCTGGAAGCTCATGTGCCGGACATGTATTTCGAACCAGGCCCGTTCATCGATGTGCACAAGCGGATGAAGGCCGCTGCCGGTGGTCTGCCGGTGATGTCGCTCGGCCGGATCGGTACGCCGGAGCTGGCGGACCGGGTGGTGCGCGACGGCTACGGTGATCTGGTCGGGATGACCCGCGCCCAGATCACCGACGCGGCCTTTGCGGAGAAGGCGCGGACCGGTCGGGCCGCAGAGATCCGGCCCTGCGTCTTCGACAATTTCTGCTGGGGCGAGATTCATCAGGGCAAGCCGCTGGTCGAGTTCCACAATATCCATCTTGGCGAGGTCGGAGAGGCCGACTGGACACCGCAGCCTGCGGAGACGGCTCGGACGGTCGTGGTGGTCGGCGCCGGACCGGCGGGACTGGAGGCGGCTTGGGTGGCGGCCGCCCGTGGCCATCGGGTGACGGTGTTTGGCGCGTCCGATCTGCCGGGCGGAGCCTTGCGGCTTGAGGCCTCGCTTCCCGGTCGTGCCGGGATGGTGCAGGTCATAGATCATCAGTTTGCGCTCGCCAAGAAGAACGGCGTGAGTCTGCGGCTCGGGCATCGGGTGACAGCGCAGGAGGTCACGGATCTGGAGCCGGACGTGGTGATCCTCGCCACCGGCTCAGCGCCGCGATGGCCTGATGGGCTGGAGTGCGGCGGCGGTGCTGTGATGTCGGGCCGTGCCTATCTGGCCGGCGCCGCGTATTCCGGACGCCGGGGAACGGCGGTCCTGTTCGATCAGGATCACACCGCTGCCACCTATGGGTTGGCGGACCGGTTGGTCGAAGATTTCGAGCGGCTGATCCTGGTCACACCGCGTCCGCATTTCGCTCAGGCGGTGAACTATTGCAGTGCCATCGGAGTGCATCGGCGGCTGCATGGGGCGGGGGTGGATCTGATCCCGGCGATGCGGCCCAGCCGATTTGGCAACGGGCGTCTGGATCTGCAGAATGTTTATGCCGACCGCAGCCGGACGATTGAGAATGTGGACCTGCTGATCTACGTGACGCCGCGCCATGTCCCCGAAACCGAAATCTGGGAGATGGGCGACATCGAAGTCCATCGCGTCGGAGACTGCCGGTCTCCCCGAAACCTGATGGCGGCGATCCATGGGGGGCATCTGGTGGCGCTGGGGGTTTAGAGGCGTTGTCTCAACCGCCGCGACACCGCGCCGCTTGCCGAGGAGCGGTTCCGAGCGATGTATGAGGTATGAGAACAGCGTCAAACACCCGCCGAGATGCGCTTGCCTACGGGGTCGGACAGACCGCCCGGATCGGCTGGTATCTCGGACACTATGTTGCGACCCGCCGGTGGTTTGCGAAGATCGAACCGGACCACCGCCCGTCGACCTTGCGCGGACGGGTGGCGGAGATACGGGTTCAGGCGGCCTTGGTGCGCGAGGGGCTGGCCTTGCTGAAACGGGATTTCGATAATGTGCAGGCTGGGCATTATCCGATGCCCAGGAACCTGATCCCGAACCCGGCGGCGGCTCTGGCGGGTGCCGTGCGCTATTGGCGGGATCTGCCGGACGTTACGCTGCGGCGCCGGCTTGGAACGGCGCAGGAGCCGTTCGAAGGCGCAAACCGGACGCACAACGAGGGTCGCTACCCGCGCTACTACCTGCAGAACTTTCATTACCAGTCCGGCGGATGGCTGACCGACGAGTCTGCTGCCCTCTACGATACCCAGGTCGAGATCCTGTTCGGCGGGGTTGCAGATGCGATGCGGCGCCAGGCCCTGGTGCCGATCGCGGAATGGCTGGCGGCGCGGGGCCATGACGCTAGTGACGCGGGAACCACGTTGCTCGATCTCGGGTGCGGGACGGGCAATATGCTGTC
>CALAHL010000131.1 GCA_937891725.1 uncultured Rhodospirillaceae bacterium
TGATCTGTACGACGATCTCTTTGTCGCACAGGCGGAAACCGTCGAGGTCCGAGTTGCGGATATCCGACCACAATGACCAGTCGCTAGGTCAGGACGGCTTCCGGATCACATAGGTGCCGTTGAAACAGGCCGTGTCGAACGCAGCGGTCTCGAAGAACTGCAGCGCCCGTTCGGGGCTTTCGATAATCGGCTCGCCCCGGTCGTTGAGCGAGGTGTTCATGGTCACCGGCGCGGCACCGCGATCGCGCATGGCCACCAGCAGATCGTGGAATGCCCCGTCCGCGTCGGTGACCGTCTGGTAGCGTGCGGTGCGGTCCACATGGGTGACCGCCGGGATCGCATCGCTCGTCACCGACCCGGTGAACAGCATGAAAGGCGATCGCTCCGGCGCGCCGTCGATCATGTGCTTTGCGGTCTCGGCCAGCATGGCCGGCGCGAACGGCCGCCACGATTCCCGGTTCTTGATCCGGTTCACCTGTCCCCAGTTTTCAGCTTTCGCCGGGTTGGCCAGGATCGACCGGCCCCCCCAAGGCGCGCGGACCGATCTCGCTGCGGCCATCGAACCAGGCGACCACCTTGTCGTTCAGAATGTCGTCGGCGACCAACCCGGCCGCATCGGCAGACTCGACCACGCTGTAGCCACGGGCCCGCGCCGCCTCGGCCACCCGCCGAACCGCGCCGGCATCTGGCTCCGGTCCCAGCCGGGCATCGATCGAGGACAATTCGGATTTCGGTGTGAACGGGTTGTCCAGAAGATGGTGGTGGACGAACAAGGCGGAGCCGATGGAAAGGCCCTGATCCGCCACCCAAGGCGGAACCTGAACCGTGCGATACGGGGTCTCCCGAAACACCCTTGCGTTCGACACGCAGTTCAGCGCCCCGCCGCCCGCCAGGCAAAGCGTGTCCGTGTGTTCGCCCACCTTCGCCAGCAAGGATCTCAGTGTTTCCACACCCGCAAGCATCTGCCCTTCAAAAACAGCCTGAGCCGAGGCCGCGATGTCGACGGCGTACCGATCCGCGCTGATGTCGCCGATCTCGGCCAGGGCAAGATGCCATTTGTTGATCGGCAGCTTCTCCTCGGCGGCGGTTTCCAGGCATCGGTGGAGGAAATACGCAGCAGAGCGCAGGGTCTTGTTGAATTTTCCGAACCGTTGCCACTCCGGCAGGATCTCCTGGGTGTAGCCGGAATTTGCGTTCTCCAGCAATTCCGGTCGGAAAAGCGGTGCTCGCCATAGGAGGAGAGCCCCATCAGCTTGCCGGGCAGCTCTCCCGTCAGTCTCAGCGCGGCCGCCACCCGGAAAAAAAAGTTCGCCGACGTCAGAAAATTCGGCAGGAACGCTGAAATCTTGTTCCCGCGGCCACGCGCGAACAGCCCCATCCCCATACCGGCCACGCCGGAATCGAAGGTGCCGTCGACGGTCAGAATCGCCGCATGATCGGAGGTGCCGGTGAAATACACCGAGGCCGCATGCGCCAGATGATGCGGGACGAGCACGCCCGGCAGGTCGCGGCCGAGAAGCGACACGCTCAGGGGCACGCAGCCGGTCTGCTCCGCCCGGTGGGACATGAGCTCAGCCAGACCATCGGGATGCGCGCGGCGCATCGTCTCCAAAGTCAGCCCCTGATGCCAGATCTTCGGACAGAATGGATTTTCATAGGCGTAGAGCGCCGAGCTTTCGGTCCAGTCTATCGGTCGGGTGCGCCCCGGAACGCCCAAAACCTCCCCGTCCTGAAGACCACGCGCGAGGGTTTCTTCGAGCCGGATCCGAGCCCATGGCTCCCGAGCCTCGGACATCTTGGTGTACCACTCGATCAGATTGGACCCAGGATGGGTCAGCCCCGGGATCGGCCGGTCCCAATCGACCGTGAACTGAAACCGGTCATGCTCCTCGAAGAAGACCGGAATCCCTTGGGACGAGGTCACGGCGACGCTGTCCACATCGGCCACATCGACCCCGAACATTCGACAGGCCACCAGGATATCGTCCGCGTTCACGAAGAAGTCGTGCCGTGCGCCGGTGTGGCGCTCTTTCTCGTAGACCCCCAGGATCCGGCCACTCTCCAGCACGGTGACCGAGGCGTCATGCCCCATGTGCAGCCCCAAGATCAGCATGG
>CALAHL010000132.1 GCA_937891725.1 uncultured Rhodospirillaceae bacterium
GGATAGCTCAAGGCACCCCAGGTCAGCCAGTCGTTGATCGGAATCTCGACCAGCAAATTGGAGACGTAGACAACCACGCCCATTGCCACGATTCCGGCCACCAGGGCCCCGCGTTCGGTTGTCACGCTGCGCATCTCACCACTCCAACACCCGTCAAACCCCCGCACGACAGCGCGCGGGATACACCGATCCGGCTTTAGACCAGCGCCTGACGGACCAGCCCGGAGACCTTCGAGAAATCCATCTGGCCGGGATACTTCTCTTTGAGCATCGCCATCGTCCGGCCCATGTCCTTCAAATCGCTGGCCCCGATCTCCTTGATCGTGGTGGTGATCGTGGTCTCCAGTTCCGGACCTTCGATCTGGGTCGGCAGGAAGCTGCGGATCACGTTGATCTCCTCCTGCTCCTGCTCGGCCAGCTCGC
This sequence comes from uncultured Rhodospirillaceae bacterium, assembly GCA_937891725.1. Classification (GTDB taxonomy): domain Bacteria; phylum Pseudomonadota; class Alphaproteobacteria; order Thalassobaculales; family Thalassobaculaceae; genus JANSYC01. The sequence continues at coordinate 424 of CALAHL010000132.1, forward strand.
AGCGCCCGCCTTGCTCATAGAGTTTGATCGATTCCTGACGCTGTTTGACCATGGTCTGCATCATGGCCAGCACCTCCTGATCGGAGATGCCGTCCAGATTCCCCTTCTCCCGAGCCGCGATGTCGCGGTCCTTCAAGGCGGCGAGAATCAGACGTACGGTCCCGAGTGCGCGGGTGTCTTTCGCGCGCATCGCATCCTTCATGGCAGTTTTAAGCTGTTCACGCATCATAGCGGCCTCGTCCCAAAACCTGTTGAATTCTCTTCCCAAAACCGAAACGCGGAGCCCATGGCCCCGCGCAGTCCCGCCCCACCGGGAAGCCAATGAACATATATGAGATTGCTGCATTGCGCAACAAGATCCTTCTTTTTAACCCATTGATTTCATTGAGGTTTTATAAATTATTACAGCTTGACGGCGCCACTTTCATGACTTAAAAGCCCCGGCAATTTGCCAACGCGAACCCGTAGTCAGCCGGACCCCCAAGGCCCGGTGGAATCTCGCGCGGCACCAGACCGGAGCAGCCTCATGACCGTCGCCCCCGCGCCCCAGACTGCACCCAAACAAACTGCATCCAAACAGACTGCACCCGACACGACCAATCCAGATGCGCCGCCGCCCGGCGCCACCGCGGTTCTGGCCCTGTCCGACGGCACCCTGATCTGGGGGCGCGGCTTGGGTGCTGCGGTGACGCGGGTGGGGGAGGTCTGCTTCAACACCTCGATGACCGGTTACCAGGAAATCCTGACCGACCCGTCCTATGCCGGACAGATCATCACCTTCACCTTCCCGCATATCGGCAATGTGGGGGCGAACATCGACGATATGGAGACCGTCACCCCGGCCTCGCTGGGCTGCGTGCTGAGGGCCGATGTCACCGATCCGTCCAACTATCGGGCCAACCGCCATCTGCACGACTGGCTGGCGAGCGTCGATCTGCCGGGCATCGCGGGCGTCGATACCCGCAGGCTGACCCGCCGGATCCGCGACGGCGGCGCGCCGCACGCGGCCCTGCAGCACAGCCCGGACGGGACCTTCGATGTTCCGGCGCTGAAGAAGCTGGCGGCGGAGTGGCCGGGCCTGGCCGGTATGGATCTGGCCAAGACCGTGTCCTGCACCCAGACCTACGCCTGGGACAGCGGTCTGTGGAGCTTCGCCGATGACGGGGCGAACGACGGCTTCAAGCCGACCGCCAATGCCGAGTTCCACGTGGTGGCGATGGATTTCGGGGCCAAGCGCAACATCCTGCGCAATCTGGTCGCCCAGGGCT
>CALAHL010000133.1 GCA_937891725.1 uncultured Rhodospirillaceae bacterium
CAACAGGAACGATATTTTGCCGGCACCGTCGCTGTTACCGAGATATTGGGCGGCAGTCCATGTGGCATTGGTCGCTTCGGTGTCGATAAACTTCTTCAGTCGAGCCGTATTTGTTGGATTTATTGCATTTTGGAATTGTTTGATCTGGAACACGGGATCACCCCATTTTATCGCGCACCCAAAGGGTCGCTTTCAACTTACCGCGTGTTGGCCTCGCTTCGGAACGGGTGCGCCGGATAGGTCCCGAGCACGCGAACGTCCCCCTTCGGACAGAAGAACTCCAGCTCCTGCAGCGCGAGTTTCATGAGATGTTCTTCGGGGTGGCCTTCTGCGTCCACGTAGAACTGTGCCGCCTCGAACGATCCTCCGACCAGATAGCTTTCCAGCTTTGTCAGGTTGATGCCGTTGGTCGCAAACCCACCGAGCGCTTTGTAAAGGGCTGCGGGCACGCTACGGACTTTGAAGACAATCGTTGTCACGTTCGTTCGGTCGCCAATCGGCGGGACGATGCCCTCACGTGCCATGATCAGAAACCGGGTCGTGTTGTGCTCGGCGTCTTCGACCGAGTCTTTCAGGATATCCAGACCGTAGACCTCTGCCGCCAGGCTTGAGGCGATTGCGCCGACGGATTTGTCGCCCAGCTTGGCGATCTCTTCGGCGGCACCCGCATTATCCGCATGGTTCACCCGCTTGAGCTTGTGAGCGCTGATCAAGCCACGACATTGCGCAAGGCCCATGGGATGGGCGCGGACCTCTTTCAGGTCCGCCAAAGTGGCCCCCGGCACCCCAAGCAGCATGTGGTTCACGCGCTGAAAATGCTCACCGATGATGAACAGCCCGGATTCGGGCAACAGGTGGTGAATATCGGCCACTCGCCCGGCCACCGAATTCTCGACCGGGACCATCGCACGATCGGCGGTGCCGTCCTGCACGGCCGCCAGCATGTCCTCGAAGCTCTGACAGGGCAGCGTGTCAAACTCCGGCAGGGCGCTGGTGGACGCAAGGTGGGAGTAGGCGCCTGCAATACCCTGATAGGCGACGATCGGCTTCTTGGTCATGCGGAGTCTCCGGAAATCTGGGGATTGGGGCGCAGAAGCGTGCGCGCCCGGTCAAGCTGAGCGGCGGTGTCGACGCCTAGGGGAACGGTTTCAACCCGTGCGACTTCAATCCGCATTCCCGCCTCCAGCGCGCGCAGTTGCTCAAGCCTCTCGCGCCGCTCCAAAGGGGAAGGGGGAAGCGCGACGAAACGATCCAGGGCGGCGCTGCGATAGGTGTAGATTCCGATATGATGAAATACCTCGCCCTCGCCCCAGGGAACGGGATATTTCGAGAAGTAGAGCGCCCGACCAAACCGTCCATCGCTTTCCCAGGCCGCAACCACCTTGTTCACGCTGGTCTCATCGAGATCTGCGGAATCTGTGATCGAGGCTGCCACCGTGCCCATCGCAGCGTCCGGCATCCGTACCAGCGCCTCGACCGCAGCCCGCGTGGTGTGGGGCTCCAGAACCGGCAGATCTCCCTGGATGTTGACGATGATGTCATGCATCCGATCCGGATCGGCGAGACCAAGCGCTTGGTGAATCCGATCGGTCCCGGAGGGCAGGTCGGGATCCGTCAGAACCGCTTCTCCGCCGACCGCCAGGACGGCCTCGGCAATCGCAGCGTCGCCCGCTGCGACCACGACACGCCCGACATCCGCCTCCAAGGCCCGCCGCCAGACCTGGACGATCATGGGCTCGCCATGGATGTCCGCCAGCGCCTTCTCGGGTAACCGGGTCGAGGCAAGCCGGGCGGGAATGAGGACGATTGGGCGTGTCATAGGGCCATTCGTTTGGAGACGGGTGCTCGTTTCGCGGCACCATGCCGCATCACTGCCCGGTGATACGCCAGCCGGCTCAGGTTGCACAAGCCGCCGGTGCGGAGTAAGCCGTACGATTAGATGGTAGAACCGTGCGTTCGATGTTGAGGGACGGCGTCGCCATGGCTATGTTAGCGCCGCGCAGAGGCATGCTCGAGGGAGCGGCATCGCGCGAGACCTGTTTGCGAGACGAGGGGACTTGAGTTCATGGCGTCGCTTGAAACCAACAAAGTATTGGCCGCAGTTCTGTGTGCGGGTCTGCTGGCCATGGCGACCGGCAAGGTCGCCGAAGGCCTGCGTCACCCCCATGAGTTGGAGGAGAACGCCTTCAAGATCGAGGTTGCGAATGCGGAGCCGAGCGGTGAGGCAACTGCCGGCCCGCCGCCGGTGGAACCGGTCCTCCCGCTTCTGGCATCGGCTGATCTGGCTGCCGGCGAGGCGTTGGCAAAGAAATGCGTCGCCTGCCACAGCCTGGACGAGGGTGGCGGCAACAAGGTAGGCCCGGCGCTCTGGGATGTGGTTGGGCGGCAGAAAGCATCCATGGAAGGTTTCTCGTATTCCGATGCCTTGGCAAGTTTCAGCGACCCGAAGGACTGGACCTACGCGTCTCTGAACAAGTTTCTGCACAAGCCAAAGGAATACATTTCGGGAACGAAGATGAATTATGCCGGCCTCAAGAAAGCGTCGGAGCGGGCCGATCTGATTGCTTATCTGCGGACCCTCGCCGGCACCCCGGCTCCGCTGCCGACCGACGAAGAGATCCAGGCGGCTGAAGCCGAGTTCAAGGCGGCGACCGGCGGCTGAACCGACCGGTCCTTACCGCCTTGTGCGGACTGGAACACCAATATGCCGTCGCTCGATACCGAAGAAATGGTCGCGTTCGTCAAAGATCTGGCGGACGCGGCGGCCCCGATCGTCGCCAGGTATTTTCGAACCGGTCTTGCCGTTGACCGGAAGGCCGACAACAGTCCGGTGACGGCAGGGGATCGGGCGGTCGAGACCCGGCTGCGGGAGATGATCGAGGCACGGTTTCCGGATCACGGTATCGCCGGCGAGGAATACGGCGTGGTACGCGGCGATGCGCGCTACGTGTGGTCGATCGACCCAATCGACGGGACAAAGTCCTTCATCTCGGGACGTCCGTTCTTCGGAACGCTGATCGGTCTGCTGGAGGATGGCGAGCCGATCCTGGGAGCCGTCGACTGTTCGTTCATTAGAGAACGCTGGATCGGTGGTCGGGGCGTGCCGACAACGTTCAACGGCGTCCCCGCGAAATCCCGGACCGGCGTGAGCATGGCGGAAGCCACATTGGCCGCCACCTCACCGGACATGTTCGAGACACCCGAGGAGACAGCGGCGTTCGCGCGTCTGAAGGACCGCGTTCGCCTGACGCTTTACGCCGGTGACTGCCACAATTACGGTTTGCTGGCGTCCGGGCACTTGGACCTGGTGGTTGAAGCAGGTTTGCAGGACTACGATTATCTGGGTCCGTGTGCGGTGATTGAGGCGGCGGGCGGTATGGTCACCGATTGGCAGGGCAACCCCGTCCGGCGCGATTCAACTTCGAAAATCCTCGCCGCCGGCTCAAAAGACCTCCATACGGCAGCTCTTGAGATCCTGAACGCCGGGTAGTTCTGGGCTTCAGTAAACCGCCTTGGGATCATAGGTTTTCGCCGCCACTGTTTCCAAAGACGCGGCACCGGTGCCGTCGGACACGACCTTGCGGTAGAAGCAGGAGCGGTGGCCGACATGACAGGCGCCCGGTCCGACCTGTTCGACCGTCAGGAGCACCGCATCCTGATCGCAATCGAGCCGGATTTCTTTCACCTTCTGGACGTGACCCGAACTTTCTCCTTTGCGCCACATGCGCGCGCGGGAGCGGGAATAGAAGTGCGCCTCGCCGGTCGTGATCGTGGCAGACAGAGCCGCCTCGTCCATCCATGCGATCATCAGGATCTCGCCGGTCTCCGAATCCTGCGAGATCGCGGCCACCAACCCGTCCCTGTCGAACTTCGGGGCGAGGGTGGAGCCTTCCTCAATCTCGGCGGTGGAGCCGCGCGCGGCGAAGACCGTCATCTAGGAGAGCCTTTCAAACATCTTGACCCACATGCCCGCACGAGGGGCGAGGGAGGAGATATAGATCTGCTCCTCCAGAGTATGGGCACCGCGACCATCGGCACCGAGCCCATCCAGCGTAGGCACTCCCACAGCGGCCGAAAAGTTTCCATCGGAGCCTCCGCCGGTCAGCGGGGTTGTCTCCAATTCGAAACCGACATCGGCGGCAGCAGCTTTCGCTTCCTCGAACAGCGCCAGAATCGCGTCCGAGCGTTCGTAGGGAGGACGATTCATGCCGCCGGTGATCTTGATTGAGACATCGGGGTCATGCGGTTTCCGGTCCAGAATCTTGGCGACCAACTCTTCCCCATCCTCCGCGGAGACCACCCGAAGGTCGATCTCGCATTTCGCGTCGCGCGGAATCACGTTGACGCCGGTGCCGCCGGACAGCAGCCCGACATTCGTCGTCACCCCCCGGTCGTACTCGGTCAGCGCCTCGATCTCCAGAATGTGGTGGGCCATCTCCTTGATCGCCGAGCGGCCGTCGGAATGCTGGGCACCGGAATGGGCGGGGCGGCCTGTGATGGTCATCTCGAACCGTCCGACACCCTTTCGGGCGGTCACGATCTTGCCGCCGTCGCGGGCTGGCTCGGTGACGAGTACGTATTTGGCCTTTTTCGCCTCGGCCTCGATCACCGCCCGGCTGGTCGGGCTGCCGACTTCCTCTTCTGAGACGAACAGGAATGTGACCGGAAGGTTCGGCTTGCTGCCCATCCGTTGCAGGTGGCGGTAGGCGTAGTAGGGCAAGTAGGCCCCCGCCTTCATGTCGTAGATCCCGGGGCCGTAGACGCTGTCGCCCTCACGCCGGATCGGGTTGGCGCCGTCCTTGGTGCCCATCGGGTGGACGGTATCCATGTGGGACAAGACCAGCAGGGCCGGCTTGCCTTCTTCCCAATCGGGGGTGCGCGCGATCACAAGGTCTCCGAAGCCGTCTCGGCCCGGCACCCGCTCCATGTTCAGACCAAGACCTTCGAACTGAGCCTCGACCTTCGCGGCGAGCTTGTTCACCTCCTCCGCATGGTAGGTCGGAGTCTCGATCTCCACCCATTCAAGGATACCCTCCAGGATTTCCTCGGCGTCGATCTTCGGCTCGTTGTCGCGTTCGGCCACGGACATGTCGGTGTTCTCCAGTGAGTTTCAGTCGAAATCGGCGCTTATCCTAGGCGGGACGGGCAGGTCGCACCAGCCATGGGACGGCATCGGTCCCTGCGCCAGGATGCCTCAATAACCCGCCGACCGATCCACCAGTGACGCAAGCGGACGGCCGTCGAGAAACCGGGCAGCATTTTCCACGACCAACTCCGCCACCAAGGCGTCTCGGTTCGGGTGCAACCCGCCCACATGGGGCCAGACGTCAATACCGGGGGTCGTCCAGAACGCGTGTTCGCTCGGCAGCGGCTCGGTTCGGAAGACGTCCAGGACGGCCCCCGCAATCACGCCATCGGTCACGGCGCGAACCAGATCCGTGTCGACCACTGAAGCGCCCCGACCGAAGTTGAGGAGGTAGGCGCTCGGCTTCATCCGGGCGAGCCTGGCTGCGTTCATGAAGTCTTTGGTGTGGTCCGTGGTCGGCAACAGCAACAGCACGAAATCGGATTCGGCCAAAACCTCGTCGGTCTGGTCCGGAGTGAAGACAGCACTCACATGTTCGGCGGGAGCACCCGAGCGCCTGGTTCCGTTGACCCGGATCTCCAAGGCCGCGGCCTTGCGGGCCAACTCTTGCCCGATGGTTCCCAGGCCGAGGATCCCCAATGTCTTGCCGGTGAGAGGTTCCGACGTTCGGCGGGTCCAGCGGCTGTCGCGTTGATCGAGCGCGGCGGCGACGATCGGCTTGGTCAGGTGAAAGAGGGCGGCCAGAATATTTTCAGGCATTTGGACCCGATGCACCCCACGTGCCGCACAGAACGGCAGATCATCGGGCAGATCCGGGCGCGAGAGCCAACTTTCCACCCCTGCCATCGTTGCCTGCAGCCATCTAAGCCGGGGCATCCGCGCGAGTAGGCCAGCCGGCGCCGCCCAGGCCAACATCGCATCGGCGGTGGCGAAGTCCTCTTCCGACGGCGACGAGTCCCGTTCAACCGGGATCAGCCGCATCCGCTTGTCCAATCCGGCACCACGCATCGCGTCGACATAGACCCCCGGGTTGTCGATCCACAGGATCATAGAGGGCTGGTCGGTGGTCATGAGGGTGTCTCCATTTTCGATAGGCCGGGGTCCAGACGCATCAGGGGGACCGGCTTTGACAGTCCTCGTACCATTGCGTCTTCCAGTTCGGGAAGGGTGCCTGCATCAAACAGTTCCGCCAGGACTTGCGCCACACCGGGATCCTCGGCCATTGCGCCGGAGACCACCACCTCACCCGATCGGGCCAACCCCTGCAGGCGTGCGGCCAGATTGACCATCGTGCCGAAATAGTCGAGCCGGTCATTCAGCGTCACGGCAATACAAGCGCCGGAATGCAGGCCGACCTTGATCGCCACTTCGCCCAAGCCGCTTTGACGCCGGAACTCGTCGACTTGCCTTTGGACAGCCAGCCCGGCCCGCATGGCGTCCGCCGGATCGGCGAAAGCAGCCATCACCGCATCGCCGATCGTCTTGACCACCGCGCCACGGTGTTTTCGGACGATGGCCGCAAGAAAGGCGAAATGCTCTCGCACCAAATGATACGCGCCGGCATCTCCGACCCGGTCATAGAGGTTGGTCGAGCCGGCCAGATCGGTGAACATCAGGGCGACCTGAGAGATCGAGACTTCGTCGCCGGGCCGCAAGACCTGATCCGAGAACAGGTCATGGAACGCCTGCAGGGTCGTGACCTCATGGGCAGTCAGCACTTCGGCCACCCAGGCGCGGGACTCAACGACAGCGGTGCGTGTCCGGTCGCCGCGATTCTCCAAGCGGATCACGCCGGGCGGCGCGGGTGGCCCAAGACTGACATGTTCTCCGTCCAGTATCAGGCTAGCTAGGCTGTCACCTGAAATCTCGATGTCCTGCTCGCCGCCGCGCTCCAGCGTCCGATATCGATAGGGACCCGGAATCGGTGTGAACGGCAGATCCCGGGTCTCGCCCGGTGGAACTGCGGCCTGTACCAGCACATGCGGCAGGTTCATCGGACCAAACAGGCAGAATTCTCCGTTCTGAACCTGGCGAATGGCCGGAGAGGGATGGAAGGACAGCTCCACATTCCGCGCAAAGTCCCGCTCATAGGACACATTGCAGCTGCCGCAATGGATTTTCTCGGGCAGTTGATCCAGACGATCGGAGCTTCCTTTCGGCCCCCGACAGCGCGGACACAGTACGTCCCAGCGGCTTTCCAGAAGACCGGCGCGAACAGCCTCGAGACACAGCTCCGTCGTATCGTGTGGCTCGACCTGCCATTGTCGGGCGAGGCGCTTCGGCCTGATCGCCATCAGGTCCATCTCTTGGGCTTCCACCACGAAGTCTGAAAGACGCCCAGACAGACCGTGGTCGTTTCCGCTCTCGGTAAGTTTTTCGATCGCTCGGGACCTTCTGGCGTCACTGCGGGCGTTCGGTTTGCCTGGTTTGATTTGAAAGGGACGCTCCCTGCGGCGTGCGGCAAAGGCCCGGATGTCGTCCATAAGCTTTGTGAACCCGCGTTCCGTCTTGGAGAAGAATCCGCCGGCGAGGAGCGCCCGCCCTAACAGGCCGGACGGTTCCGCAGTCAGGGAATAGTGGCAGACACATCCGTCCGTTGAGGGTTCGAGTTCCGCCTGCGCGATCAAGGTGCGAAAGGGTCCCTTCGAGAATCGCCGCTCATGCCGGAACCAGCGATCCCTGACCCATTCGACAGGAACCTCTTCCCATGCGAGAGCGATTCCCCCTACCTTCGCCTCAGCGAAGAACCGCATGCTGCCGTCATCCTGTTCGATCTCTCGGATGACGTGTTTTGGGAGCCCGGCCGCTTCATTGAACCGGGCGGTGTCCCCAAGTCCTTCCCAAACCGCTGCCGGAGGGCTGTCAAAGGTCCAGGTGAAAGTTCGTGTGGCCATTTGAAGTTCCAATGCGTCGATGCGCTATCGGCTCTACGCCGATATCAGCTCGCGCTCGACGTGGCCGCAAGCCGCTGTTTAGCGAGATATTCGTCACCGAGCGGTCCGTAGAATGCTGCCGAGAATCCTGCCAGATCGCGAGACGGGATGTTGAACGGCGGCTTGACCCCGCCTCTGAAATGGGTGCGCACAAGATTCTGCCAAGTCGGAATCGGCTCAAGCTCTTGGGCCGCACAAAGATAGTCGAACCACCGCTTACCGACAGCGACGTGTCCAATCTCGTCGTCATGAATCATTTGCAGTATGTCGGCTGAGTCCGGATCTCCGACCTCTCGCATTCTTGCGACCATCGGAGGGGTGACGTCCAAGCCACGGGCTTCCAGCACCAGTGGAACGATTGCCAGCCGTGCAAGAGGGTCCGCCGCTGTGCTCTCGGCCGCCTGCCACAGACCATCATGGGCAGGCAAAGCGCCGTAGTGAGACTCCAGGGAATTCAGACGCTCGGAGAGGGCCAGGAAATGCTTGGATTCCTCATCCGCAACACGGACCCAATCGTCGAAATAACCGATTGGCCAGTCGAGATCCGTGAATCGGGTAATCACATCCCACGACAGATCTATGGCATTCAACTCGATATGCGCCAACGCGTGCAGGAGTGCGATGCGACCGGCCGGCAGGGCTGTGATCTTGCGTTTCTTCACCTCGCGTGGGGGTCGAAGTGCCGGCATGTCCGGCCGCGCCGGTCTCATGGGTGGCAACGCGGTACCGATTCCCTTGATGTCACCCGAGCGCCAAGCTTTGGCAACACGGCGGCCGGCTTCGGCCTTCGCGATAGGGTCGCCGGTTTCCAAAATTCGAACCGCAGACGCGGCAAGCCCCTCCGAGTGCTCTCCAATAGGGTCGAGCCTGCCAGGTTCGGTCACTCGAAGAACCCCATTATGCTTCCACCTTCCGTCCCTTTTCGCCGTATATTGAGATCGACACATCGGCGGCATCCGCTAGACGCGGATCACCTGGAGACATACAAGCCAAGCGCTTTAATGAACGATCTATTGTCTCGTGGTCTTTGTTCCGGCAAGCGA
>CALAHL010000134.1 GCA_937891725.1 uncultured Rhodospirillaceae bacterium
GGAGAGTGGCAGCACCCTACATGTAGGGGGTGTCTGCGTTAACCGGATAGGCAAGAAACAAACTATGATTTGCTTATTTTTTACTAAATTAACACGCACAAAATCGAACTCACTGCCTTCGAACTGGAGTCTTCCGGAAGATTTGTCTTTTGGGTCTAAAAAATTCCAACGATCTGACACTATACCAACCTAGCAGTTAATCGGTTTCGGATCTCTTCTGGGTCCACAACCATACAGAAGTCATCACATTCGAGATTTAATTCTAGAGCGCAACACCGCCACAATCTTGGCCAACCTCGCGACCTAAAATCGGCGGTCGTCGCTCCCATCCCAGCACATGATAGACGTTATTGACACCAGATGCCGAGATTAAGACTTTGGCCCGTCCTCGGGTAACCTACGCCAAAACGCTGAAGGATCGTTTGGGCCATCACGTTGTCGCTGCCGACCGGCCAAACGCCCGCGTGGGAGGGCCAAGACCTGACGCAGTGGCATCAGACCCACCCCGGAAACGGCGCCATTGAACCTCAAATACGCGGCCATCAAGGCTTGGCCAAACGGCATAATCGTTCTACCTCCTGTATCCAACCCAGTGCGCCATGCGATCCACGCATGGTCACGGAGCCCCGAAGATGTCAGACGCCACCGGACGCCCTGCTGCGAGCCCGCCGCACTCCACCTCACACGCGCAGCCGGAGGCACCGCTTTCTGCCAAGGCGCCGCCGATTTGGATTCTGATCGCGGCGACCGCGACTGGACCGTTGGCGCTGAATATCTTTGTGCCGTCGATGCCGGGGCTGGTCGGGTATTTCCAGACCGACTACGCCACCATCCAGCTGACGCTGACCCTCTACCTCGCCGGTGTCGCGATCGCCCAGCTTGGATACGGTCCGATCTCGGACCGATTTGGTCGCCGCCCCGCCATGCTGGCCGGACTCGCGATCTACGTGATCGGCAGCCTGATGTGCATGATGGCCTGGTCGGTCGAGGTCCTGATCCTCGCCCGGATTCTGCAAGCGATCGGTGGCTGCGCGGGCATGGTGCTGGGACGCGCGATCGTGCGCGATGTCTTCGACCGGGACAGTTCGGCAAGCGTGATCGCCCTGATCACCATGGCGATGGCGGTCGCGCCCGCCGTCGCCCCGACGATCGGTGGAACCCTGGATACGGTTTTCGACTGGCGGGCCGCCTTCATCGTGCCGATGGTGATCGGCAGCATCGTTCTGCTCGGATCGATCAGGGGTCTGAACGAGACCAATCTGTATCGCAGCCCCAGCATCGATGTGGTCGCGATGCTGCGGAATTATGGCCGGCTGCTGGGATCACGGGCTTTCATCGGGTACGCCTTGAACACCGCCATGTCGGTGGGCGCCTTCTTCTCGTTCCTGGCCGGCGCCCCTTACGTGATGGTCGAGATCCTGCACCGGAAACCGCATGAATACGGGCTGTACTTCGTGCTGATTTCGGTCGGCTATATGACCGGAAATTTCCTGGCATCCCGGATTTCTCGGAAGCTAGGCGTGGACCGGATGATCCCACTCGGCGTTGGGGTTTCCCTATGCGGGGCTATTCCAGGCTTCATTCTGGCCTTCAACGACGTGGTCACGCCGGCGACGGTATTCCTGCCGATGTGCCTGGTCGCGGTCGGCAACGGGCTCAGTCAGCCGAACGGCATCTCGGCCGCCGTCAGCGTGAACCCCAAGATCGCGGGGGCGGCCTCCGGGCTGATGGGGTTCCTGCAGATGAGCGTGGGCGGTCTGTTCACCGTCGTCGTCGGGCATTTCCAGAACCAGACCGATCATTTCGCGATGGCCAGCGTGATCCTGTTCGCGACTGCCGGATCGGTCCTGTTCTACATCATGGCCCGATTGGGCGCGCGCCCGACCGCATGACGGCGCCCGAGACCCTTGACGCCTTGAGGGACCATATCGCGGCGAAATTGGAGCGCGCCGTGACCGACCGCCATGCGGCCTGGCGGACGCCCATCTGCGCGACCGCCGGCCCGCAGGCGCGGGTGGTGGTTCTGCGGGGAAGTTCCGACTCGGGGCGGCGACTTGAAGTTCACACCGATCGCCGATCGGACAAAGTTTCCGCCCTTGCCGCATGCCCAGAGATTGAGCTGTGCTTCTGGGACCCGCGCTCCAGCGAGCAACTGCGGGCGCGCGGCACCGCCGTGATAGAGACCGACGGAGAAGCCGTCGAGCGCGTTTGGGCGGCCCTGCCCATCGGCTCCCGCT
>CALAHL010000135.1 GCA_937891725.1 uncultured Rhodospirillaceae bacterium
TGGAAGGTCTCTACCAAAGCGGCGGCATGTACTGCACCCAGTGCGAGGCGGAGGGGTTCCGCCGGATCACCTATTTCCCGGATCGCCCGGACGTGATGGCGACCTACACCGTCCGGATCGAGGCGGACAAGGCGCGTTATCCGGTGCTGCTGTCGAACGGCAACAAGATCGAAACGGGTGATCTGCCGGATGATCGGCACTTCGCGGTCTGGCACGATCCGTTCAAGAAACCGGCCTATCTGTTTGCGATGGTGGCGGGCGATCTCGCCTGCGTCGGCGACAGCTTTACAACCGCCTCCGGCCGTGAGGTCACGCTTGAGATCTTCGTCGAGCACGGTAACGAGGACCGCTGCGGCCACGCGATGGATTCGTTAAAGCGATCAATGAAGTGGGACGAGCAAGTATTTGGTTTGGAATACGATCTTGATATTTTCATGATCGTCGCTGTCGGCTTCTTCAACATGGGCGCGATGGAGAACAAGGGTCTCAATATCTTCAACGACAAGCTGATCCTGGCCGATCCCTACACCGCGACCGATGGGGATTTTCAGCGGATCGAGGCGGTGGTCGCACACGAGTATTTCCACAACTGGACCGGCAACCGGGTCACCTGCCGCGACTGGTTCCAGCTCTCTCTCAAGGAGGGGCTGACCGTGTTCCGGGATCAGGAGTTCTCGTCCGATACCCACAGCCGGGGGGTCAAGCGGGTCTCGGACGTGCGCCTGCTGCGGGCGGCCCAGTTCGCCGAGGACAGTGGGCCGACCGCCCATCCGGTGCGCCCAGACAGCTATATCGAGATCAACAATTTCTACACGCTGACGGTCTACGAAAAGGGTGCCGAGGTCGTCCGGATGATCCACACCCTGTTGGGGGCGGAGGCGTTCCGGGCCGGCATCGATCTGTATTTCAAGCGCCATGACGGACAGGCCGTCACCTGCGAGGATTTCGTGAAGGCGATGGAGGATGCGAGCGGGATCGACCTCTCGCGCTTCCGGCTCTGGTACGAGCAGGCGGGCACACCGAAACTGACCGCGAAATGGTCGTGGGACGCGGACGGTAAATTCACGCTCGATCTCTCCCAAATGGTGCCGGACACGCCGGGTCAGACCAACAAGAAACCACAGCCGCTGCCGATCCGCCTGGCGCTGCTGGACGGGTCCGGTGCCGCCGTGCCGTTGCGTCTCAAGGGAGAGAATGTCGAGACGGCACCGACCGAGCGTACCCTGGTTCTCGATGACGCGTCCGGTCGGTTCGTGTTCGAGGGCGTGCCCGAAGGGGCGGTGCCATCTCTGCTGCGCGGGTTCTCGGCGCCGGTCACCCTGGATGCGGCGTTCACCGAAGCCGATCTCGGCTTCCTGGCCGCCAAGGACGATGACCCGTTCGGGCGGTGGGAGGCGTCCCAGTCGCTGGCCACACGCAGCCTGATCCGCATGGTCGACGATCTGCGGGCAGGCCGTCCGACGGAAGTCTCTCCGGCGGTCGTCCAGGCCGCCTGTGCCAGCCTGACCGATGAGCGGCTGGAGCCGGCCTTTCGGGCTGAACTCCTCGCGCTGCCGGGGGAATCCACCCTGGGTCAGGCGATGGATGTCTGGCATGTGGACGAGGTCCACGCCGCCCGGGAGGCGGCGCGGGTCGCAATTGGGACCGCAGCGTCGGCCGATCTGCCGGGCCTCTATGCGGCCCTTGCCGCGGCGTCACCCGATGGCAATCTGTCGACCGCCGCGATGGGCGCACGGGCGTTGAAGAATGCATGTCTGGCGCTGATGGTTGCGGCCGGATCGGAAGAGGGGATCGCGCTCGCCGCCCGTCAGGCGGAGCCGGGCCGGCCGATGACCGATGTGATGGCCGGGCTGTCGGTGCTGAACGATCTCGACCGACCGGAGCGGGATGCGGCCCTGGACGCGTTCGAGGCCAAATGGAAGGACAATCCGCTGGTCCTGGATAAATGGTTCTCGCTCCAGGCGATGGCCCGGCGACCGGACACCTTGTCGGTGGTTGAGGGGTTGATGAAGCATCCGGGGTTCGATCTGCGGAACCCGAACCGGGTCCGTGCGCTGATCTCTGCCTTTGCGACGGGCAATCCCACCGGGTTCCACGCCAAGGACGGCTCCGGCTACGGCTTCCTGGCGGATCGGATCATCGAGATCGACGATTTCAATCCGCAACTGGCGTCCCGTCTGGCCGGCCCGCTGATGCGCTGGCGCAAGTTCGATATGGGACGTCAGAGCCATATGACG
>CALAHL010000136.1 GCA_937891725.1 uncultured Rhodospirillaceae bacterium
CCCGGCCAACCCCGTCTGCGCGTTCGAGATCGAATAGAAGATGGCGCTGTCAGCGGTCTTCGGATCGGCGCGTGGGGCGCCTTCATCCAGCAGATCGTGCACGTTGCCGGACATCCCCTGGACCAGCGCGACCTCGACGAAGATCAGCGGCTCGTTCGGCATGTTCGGATGAAAGAACGCGAAACATCGGCGGTCGTAGTCCAGCCGGTTTTTGAGATCGTCCCAGGATCGAATCTCATGCACCGCCTCGTACTCGATCAGCTTCTCAAGCAGGCTTGCCGGTGCGTCCCAGGTGATCTGACGCAGTTCCAGAAACCCGATATCGAACCATGCCGCAAGTAACTCCTTAAGATCTGAGTCCAACGCCTTTAGATTGCTTGATGTCTTGGCAAACGGCAGCAGTTCGGCGCGCAGATCCACCAGGAACTTCACCCCTTCCGGCAACGCGGTGAACCGGGTCAGAAGCCGTCGCCATTCCGGTTGCAGAGCAGACCTGAGCTTGCGCTCCGCCTCTGCCCGCACCGGAGCGGTCTCGGCCTGCTGAAGCGCGAGCGTGGCCGCGTCGACCCGGTCCGCATCGGTTCCGAACTCGTCTGCCAGAAGTGTCAGGAACCGTTCCCGCCCGGTGGTGTTCAGAGCGAGATAGGAGCGCCCCAACTCGGCCGCTCGTTGCCGTGCGGACACTTCGCCGCCGCGCGCCTCGAGACAGTCGTACATCTGCTGGCGCACACGCCCCAGATCGTCGCCCGCTAGATCGGCGCGCGGCGACCCCTTCAGGTAATAGCGTGTCTGGTCCGAAACCTCGGTCCAGGCGCCCCTGAGGTTCCGGAGGGTCCGATCGAAAAAGCCGTGTGTTGTCGCTTGGTCTGGCATGCCGGGAGTGTGTGGGTAAGTGAAAATTCAGGCAAGATACAATTCCATGAAGGCCGGGTGGCTATTACCCTGAAACCGGCCTCATTTCGACGGCGCGCTAAGATACCACTTCGCGTGTCGCCAGAAACCGCAGCTTGGGCCAGGTTTCGGCAGTGTGATTCAGGTGCCAGCCATTTCGGGCCAGGAAGACCGGCTGACCGTCATGGTCCTCGGCCGTATCGCCCCGATTGTTGTCCATGAAGCGCTTTACCTCGGCCGGGTCGTCCGCCTCAATCCAGCGAGCGGTGAACAGGCCCGCGCTCTCGAACTTCACGTCCACGTCGTATTCCGTGCGGATCCGGTCCGCCAGCACCTCAAACTGCAGCCCGCCGACAACCCCGACGATCCACTGACTGCCCAGCAAGGTCTTGAAGGCCTTGGCAGCCCCCTCCTCCGCGATCTGTTCGACCGCGCGGCTCAGATGCTTCATTTTCATTGGGTCGATCGGACGGACCCGCTGCAGCAGCTCCGGCGCGAAACTGGGAATCCCCTTGACGTGCAATTCCTCGCCTTCGGTCAGCGTGTCGCCGATCCGAAGATTTCCATGGTTGGGAATGCCGATGATATCGCCCGGCCAAGCCTCTTCCGCAACCTCCCGGTCCCGTGCCAGGAACAGGACCGGATTGTGGATCGCCATGGTCTTGCCGCTGCGCACATGCTTGAGCTTGATGCCGCGCTTGAACTGCCCGGAGCTGATCCGGACGAAGGCGATCCGGTCGCGGTGTTTCGGGTCCATGTTCGCCTGAATCTTGAAGACGAAGCCGGACACTTTGGCTTCGTCCGGCAGGATCTCACGCTCGACCGCCGGCTGCGGGCGCGGCGACGGAGCGTCCGCCGCAAGACCCTGCAACAGCTCCCGCACGCCGAAATTGTTCAGGGCGGATCCGAAATAGACCGGCGTCAGCGTGCCCTCGAGGAACTTCTGCCTGTCGAACTGCGGCATCAGCCCTCGGGCCATCTCGACCTGTTCACGCAATTCCGCGACCTGGTCTGCCGGCAAGAGTTCGTCGAGCTTTGGATCATTCAGGCCCTTGCATTGGATTCCTTGGGCCTGCCGTTCGCCCGCCCCGCGATCAAACAGAACCAATTGGTCCTGGATCAGGTCGTAACAGCCCTTGAACCGCGATCCCATGCCGATCGGCCAGCTTGCCGGCGCCACTTCGAGTGCCAGTGCCTGTTCGATCTCATCGAGAATCTCGAAGGTATCCCGCGCTTCCCGGTCGAGCTTGTTCACAAACGTGACGATCGGCACGTCACGCAGCCGGCACACCTCGAACAGCTTGCGGGTCTGAGCCTCGATTCCTTTGGCCGCATCAATGACCATGACGGCGCTGTCGACTGCGGTGAGCGTCCGATAGGTGTCTTCCGAAAAGTCTTCGTGCCCCGGCGTGTCCAAAAGATTGAACATCTTACCGTCGAACTCATAGCTCATCACCGACGAGGCGACCGAGATCCCACGCTCTTGTTCGACCTTCATCCAGTCCGAGCGCGCGCGGCGACGGTCGCCCTTGGCTTTGACGGCCCCGGCAAGCTGGATGGCGCCTCCGAACAGCAACAGCTTCTCGG
>CALAHL010000137.1 GCA_937891725.1 uncultured Rhodospirillaceae bacterium
CGTTTCACCAGGGCCGAGGCGTGCACGTTGGCATCCTGCTCACCTTCCGCCTGCCATTGCTCGAAGGTTTTATTGTCGGCGATGGTTGAGCGGAAGAAGGCATTCTCGAAATTCGCCTGGGTGTGCGCGCACCCGAGGAAGTGTGCGCCCGGGCCGACCTCGCGGATCGCGTCCATGGCTTGACCGTTCTCGGTCAGGTCCACACCTTCCAGCATGGTGCGCATCATGGCGCACTGATCGGCGTCCATCACGAATTTCTCATAGGACGACACCAGCCCGCCTTCGAGCCAACCGGCCGCGTGCAGCACGAAATTCACGCCCGCCATCACGGTCGGCAGCAGGGTGTTGGCACTCTCGAAAGCCGCCTGCGCATCGGCGGTCTTCGAGCCGCACAACGAGCCGCCGGACCGGAACGGGATGTTGAGCCTGCGGGCGAGTTGCGCGCAGCCGTATAGCACCAGCGCCGGCTCCGGCGTGCCGAAGGTGGGAGCACCGGACTGCATGGAGATCGAAGACGCGAAACTGCCGAATATCACCGGCGCACCGGGCCGCACCAGCTGCGCGAACGCCATCCCGGCCAGAGCCTCGGCCAGGGTCTGCGCCAGCGTGCCCGCAACTGTAACCGGCGACATCGCCCCCGCCAGGATAAAGGGCGCGATGATGCAGGCCTGGTTGTTCCGCGCATAGGTCTTGAGCGCGCCCAGCATGGTGCTGTCCCAGACCATCGGCGAGTTCGCGTTGATCAGCGAGACCATCACCGTGTTCTGCTCGACGAACTCCGCGCCGAACAGAATTTTGCACATATCGACGCTGTCCTGGGCCCGTTGCGGATGGGTGACAGAGCCCATGAACGGCTTGTCGCTGTATTTCATATGGGCATACAGCATGTCGAAATGGCGCTTGTTGACCGGCAGATCGACTGGCTCACAGACCGTGCCGCCGGAATGGTGCAGGCCGGGCGACATATAGGCGAGCTTCACGAAATTCTGGAAATCCTCGATCGTGGCGTAGCGACGACCGCCGTCCAGGTCGCGGACGAACGGCGGGCCGTAGACGGGAGCGAACACCGTCCGGCCTTCCCCGATCTCGACCGTCCGCTCCGGGTTGCGGGCGTGTTGGGTGATCATTGAGGGTGCGGTCTTCATGAGCTCGCGGGCGAGGCCGCGTGGGATATGCACCCGTTCGCCCTGCACGTCGGCCCCGGCTTCGCGCCACAGGGCCAGCGCCTCCTCGTCCTCGCGAAACTCGATGCCGATCTCTTCAAGAATGGTTTCGGCATTGGACTCAATGATCTGCAGCCCCTCCTCCGAAAGAACGTCGAAGGTCGGGATTCCTCGCCGGATGAACGGCGTGCCGATCGCCTTTGGCTTGGAGCGCGCCGCACGTCGCGCGTCCCGGCCGCCACCGGACCTTCCACGTCGTTCGCCCCGTCCACCGGTCCCGGACTCCGTCTCGGGTCCACCTTCGGCCACCACCAGTTCGTCCGTCATGATCGTCACCCTCGGTCCTGAATCATTCACTTGAGGTCGACTTTCTGCCCACTCGCTGGGCCCGTCTTGCGATGGCGCGACCCGAAAACGTCGCGCATGGACTACAGACAACCCGAATTATCCGTCTCGGGTGTGCGTGCAGCTCGCGCGCTTGTGTCGTTGACCCGCCTTCTGCGGGGTGTAGACTTTTCGACAAGAGCCCTGAACGCGGCGCGCGCCAGCGTCCGGCCTGTGCCCCAATGCGCGCCCGAACGGCCCACTGGAGGAGACACGAGATGCTCAGATCAATGGCCAAATCGTCGGTGTTTGCAGCCGCCTTCATCTTTGTCGGCGGCATGGGTGCCGTCCCGGCGTCCGCCACCGAAACCTATCTCCCGCCCCAGGTCCTCGGTCTGATCGCCACCGCAACCCCGGTTCCGCTCACCTGCACCGACGGGCGATGCTCAACGCTGCTGTCCAGTTTCTGCTTGCAGGAGGATCGTCCGGTTCCAGGCGACGGCCAGCGCTATCACGTGGCCGGCATGGGCGACGTGACGGTCGTTGTTACCAAGGCGGACGGCGGCAGCGCCGAGTTCTCCGCCGCCGGTCTGATCGATTTCGTCAGTGAGGGCGATTTCAGCCGGATCCGGGCGGACATGGACGAGCAGCGGTTGGCGTCCCT
>CALAHL010000138.1 GCA_937891725.1 uncultured Rhodospirillaceae bacterium
AGAACGATTCCCATAGCTCCCGATACTCGACCTGACCGACGGAGCGAACTATGTCTTGGCAAGCATTCAATCAGGAGACCGAAATATGGCTACCGCCGACACCGCCGCCGCCCCCGAGATCACCGACGACGTCCTCAGCGAGATCCGTGCGGCGGTCGAACAACTCTGCGCTGGATTTCCGGGCGCGTATTGGCGGGAGAAGGACCGGGAGCGGGCCTATCCAGGTGAATTCGTCCAGGCGCTACAGGACGCCGGATATCTGGCGGTCCTGATCCCCGAGGAATACGGCGGCAGCGGACTGGGCCTGCGGGCGGCGGCGACAATTCTCGAGACCGTGCATCGCTCCGGCTGCAATGGCGCCGCGTGTCATGCGCAGATGTACATCATGGGAACGCTGCTGCGGCACGGCTCGGAAGAGCAGAAGCAGAAATGGCTGCCGGGTATCGCCTCTGGCGATCTGCGCCTGCAAGCCTTCGGCGTGACCGAGCCGACCAGCGGCACCGATACCCTGTCCTTGCGTACCACCGCCAAGCGGGACGGCGATCACTACATCGTCAACGGTCAGAAGATCTGGACCTCCCGCGCCGAACATTCGGATCTGATGCTGCTGCTGGCCCGCACCACGCCGCGCGACAAAGTGGAAAAGCGGACCGAGGGCCTGTCTGTCTTCGTCGTGGATATGCGGGAGGTCAAGGATGCCGGACTGACCATTCGGCCGATCCGGACCATGATCAACCACAACACCACCGAGGTGTTCTTCGACAACATGAAGGTTCCCGCCGCAAACCTGATAGGCGAGGAAGGCAAGGGTTTCCGCTACATCATCGACGGCATGAACGCCGAGCGGTTGCTGATTGCCCATGAGTCGCTCGGGGATTCCCGCTGGTTCATCAAGACCGCGACCGATTACGCCAACAGCCGGGAAGTCTTCGGCCGTCCGATCGGAAAGAACCAGTCGATCCAGTTCCCGATCGCCAAGGCCTACGCGGAAACCGAAGCCGCCTCCCTGATGGCTGCCAAGGGCGCTGCGATGTTCGATGCGGGCGAACCCTGCGGGCCGGAAGCCAACATGTCCAAAATGCTGGCCGCCGAGGCAGCTTGGCATGCCGCCGAGATCTGCATGCAGACCCATGGCGGCTTCGCCTTCGCCGAGGAATACGATGTCGAGCGGAAATTCCGGGAAACCAGACTGTATCAGATCGCCCCGGTCTCGACCAACCTGATCCTGAGCTATATCGCCGAGCACGTTCTGGGTCTGCCGCGCTCGTTTTAACGCCCTTCGCCCTTCCCAGCCCGGCAGGTGGGTCCTAATCTGCCGGGCAAAAGGTATAGAGAAACAGCACATGTCGGAGCGCCTAAAGGTCCGTTTCATCGGCGCCGAACCGAAGGACCACGCGACGCCGCTCTCGGATGTGATGGCCGGATTGGGAGACGTGAAGTGACTGTCGAACATGTGGATGCAGTGGTCGTCGGGGCCGGCGTTGTCGGTCTGGCCTGCGCGCGCGTGCTGGCCCAGCAGGGTCGCGAGGTTCTGGTGCTGGACCGGAACGAGGCGATCGGAACCGAGACCAGTTCTCGCCACTCCGAAGTCGTGCACGCCGGCATTTACTATCCGGAGGGCTCGCTGAAGGCGAAGTTCTGCGTCGAGGGCAAGATCAAGCTCTACCGTTTCATGGAAGAGCACGGGGTCCCCTTCAAACGGATCGGCAAGCTGATCGTCGCCACCTCCGAGGAGCAGATCCCAGCGCTCCAGCAGATTCAGGACCGGGGCGCCAAGGCCGGGGTCGACGACTTGGTGTTCCGCTCCCACAACGAGGTGGTTGCAATGG
>CALAHL010000139.1 GCA_937891725.1 uncultured Rhodospirillaceae bacterium
ATTGGAAGCCTGCCTTGAGCTGATGGCCAAGGACTGCATCGTCGCGATCCAGGACATGGGCGCGGCCGGACTGACCTCCTCCTCGGTCGAGATGGCCGGAAAGGGCGGCTTGGGCATTGAGCTCGATCTCGACAAGGTTCCGGTGCGCGAGACCGGCATGACCGCTTATGAGATCATGCTGTCCGAGAGCCAGGAACGCATGCTGATGATCATCAAGCCCGGCACCGAGGCCGAGGCGCGGGCTGTGTTCGACAAATGGGACCTGGACTTCGCGGTGATCGGCGTGCTGACCGAGACCGGAAACATCGTGCTCAAGAAAGACGGCGATGTGCAGGCGGAAATTCCGCTCGATCCGCTGGTCGACGCGGCCCCAGAATACGACCGGCCGCACACCCCGACACCGCCAAGCCCGGTGATCGGGACGGCGGAAGTGCCGGCCCCGGCCTCTTTGGGCGAGGCCCTGGCGATCCTGCTGTCCTGCCCCGACATGGCCAGCCGCCGCTGGATCTGGGAGCAGTATGACAGCCTCGTGATGGGCGACACCGTGATCGGACCGGGCGGCGACGCGGCCCTCGTGCGGATCCAGGATACCAAGCGGGCCCTGGCCGTCACGGTCGACTGCACCCCGCGCTACGTGGTCGCCGATCCGACAATCGGCGGCGCCCAGGCGGTGGCGGAGACCTGGCGGAACATCTGCGCGACTGGGGCGAAGCCGCTGGCCGTTACCAACAACCTGAACTTCGGCAACCCCGAACGTCCGGCCATCATGGGGCAGATCGTCGGCTCGGTTCAGGGCATGGGCGAGGCCTGCCGCGCGCTCGATTATCCGGTGATTTCGGGCAACGTGTCGTTGTATAATGAGACGGAGGGCAAGCCGATTCTGCCGACCCCGGTGATTGGCGGCGTCGGTTTGCTGGAGAATGTCGACGACGCCTGCACGATTGCGCTCAAATCCGACGGCAATGCGCTGGTGGTTATCGGACAGAGATCGGACACTGTAGACGGCTGGCTCGGCGCTTCGATCTACCTGCGGGAGATCGCCGGACGGGAGGAAGGCGCGCCGCCGCCGCTCGATCTGGTGCGGGAACGAAAAGCCGGAGACCTGATCCGATCGCTGATCGGAACGGGTGCGGTGGCAGCCTGTCACGACATCTCGGACGGTGGCCTGCTGGTGACGGTCGCGGAGATGGCGATGGCGTCCGGCAAACTCGGCGCCGATGTGGCCGTCCCGAACGGGAAAACCGCCCATGGCTGGTGTTTCGGTGAGGATCAGGGCCGCTATGTGGTCGAGACCTCGGACCCGGATTCGGTGATCGCCCGATCCGAGGCCGCCGGCGTTCCTGCCGCCCGGATCGGACAGGTTCAAGCGGGCGATCAATTGACAGGCAACGGTGTCGCCCTCATATCCTTGTCTGAGTTGAAGACCAAACACGAGGCATGGCTGCCCGACTACATGGCGGCGGGTGCCTGAGGAGACTGCGGTATGGCGATGGATGCGGGCGAAATCGAGCGTTTGATCAAGGAGTCGATGCCCGACGCCGTGATCACGATCGAGGATCTGCGCGGCGACGGTGATCATTACGCCTGTCACGTGGTCTCCTCCGCCTTCGCCGGAAAGAACCGGGTGCAACAGCATCAGCTGGTTTATCAATCGCTTAAGGGCCGGATGGGCACCGAGCTGCATGCGCTCGCCCTCCAGACCTCCGCACCGGACTAGACCTCAAAGGGGAGACTGCAATGCTCGACGAAGCGACCAAGAAGCGGATCGATACCGAGGTAACCGAGAACGACGTTCTTCTGTTCATGAAGGGCACGCCAGTGTTCCCGCAATGCGGCTTTTCCGCCGTCGTGGTGCAGGTCCTCAGCCATCTGGGCGTCAAGTTCAAGGGCGTGAACGTGCTTGAGGATCCGGATATCCGGGAAGGCATCAAGGATTATTCCAGCTGGCCGACCATCCCGCAGCTGTACGTCAAAGGCGAGTTCGTCGGTGGCTGCGACATCATTCGCGAGATGTTCGAGACCGGCGAACTGGCCGAGATGTTCCAGACCCGCGGGATCGACGCCAAGCACCCGGTTGCGTAACCGCGCTCCTGATCTAACTCTTCAAGGCCCGGCGTTGACAGATGCCGGGCTTCCGAATATTCGAACGCCTATGGGGCCCGCGAACGCCCCGTGAAGCTCCGGCTCAAGTTTCGCATCCACTCCACCACGATCACAGGAGGGATGCGGCATGCCGTCCCCAACAGAAATAACCTCCGCCCAATTGGCCCGACTGTCCGGCACGCCCGAGGCGCCGGTCCTGATCGATCTGCGCATCGACGCCGATTTCGACGACGATCCCCGACTGATCCCTGCCGCGTTCCGCCACGATTTCACCGACATCGAAGCTCTGGCCCCCGCCCTGTACGGTCGTGGGGTCGTGGTCTACTGCCAGAAGGGCCGCAAGATCAGCCAGGGGGCGGTCGCCCTGCTGCGCTGTTACGGCATCCCGGCGGAAAGCCTTGAAGGCGGTCAGTTCGCCTGGCGCGACGCCGGCCTGCCGATGGTTCCGGCAGCCGCCCTTCCCCCGATCCGACCGGATGGCGGCAGCCTTTGGGTGACCCGCCATCGCCCCAAGATCGACCGGATCGCCTGCCCCTGGCTGATCCGGCGGTTCGTCGACCCGAAGGCCCGTTTCCTGTTCGTCGCCCCAAGCGAGGTCGAGGCGGTGGCCGAGAAATTCGCGGCCACCCCGTTCGACATCGAAGGTGTCCGGTTCAGCCATGACGGCGACCGCTGCAGCTTCGACGTCATGATCGAGGCGTTCGGTCTCACCTCCGACGCCCTGCTGCGCCTGGCCCGGGTGGTGCGCGGCGCCGACACCAACCGTCACGACCTGGCTCCGCAATCCGCCGGACTGCTGGCGGCCTCGGTCGGGCTGTCCCGCATGTACAAGAACGATCTCGAGCAACTGGACGCCGGGCTTCAGCTTTACGACGCGTTCTACCGCTGGGCGCGCGACGGCTTCGAGGAGGGCCACGACTGGCCCGCATCGGCACCGGCATCTGGTGGAGCTGTGCGATGACCGACACAACCCCATCGGCCAATGGCACCCAGGTCGCGCCGCCGAGCCTGCTCGAAGCGGTCCGGGTCTGGGCCCGCATAGGCGTCCTCTCCTTCGGTGGTCCGACCGCTCAGATCGCCCTGATGCACAAGGAGATCGTCGACCAGCGCGGCTGGTTGACCGAACAGCAATATCTGAACGCGCTCGGCTTCTGCATGTTGCTGCCGGGTCCGGAAGCCATGCAACTGGCGACCTATGCCGGATGGCGGCTGCACGGCCTGGCGGGCGGACTGGCAGCCGGCCTGCTGTTCGTGCTGCCGGGGGCTGTCGTGATTCTGGGCCTCGCGATGTTCTACGCCGCCTTCGCCTCCGCCCCCCTGGTGGACGCGGTCTTTCTGGGGGTGCAGGCCGCCGTGATCATCGTGGTGATCGAGGCCCTGCTGCGGATCTCGAAGCGGGCGCTGAAGGGCCGGGCCGCGTGGCTGATCGCGGCCGCTGCCTTCCTGGCGATCTTCGCCTTCGGGGTTCCCTATCCGCTGATCATCCTTGCCGCGGCACTCGCAGGGGTGCTGTTCATCGCGCCCCACGACAGCCAGGACGATACCGGTCCGATTCCCGCGACGCCGCTGATGCGGACCGGCCTGACGGTTCTGA
Organism: uncultured Rhodospirillaceae bacterium; assembly: GCA_937891725.1. Lineage (GTDB taxonomy): Bacteria > Pseudomonadota > Alphaproteobacteria > Thalassobaculales > Thalassobaculaceae > JANSYC01. The sequence goes on from CALAHL010000139.1 coordinate 3,698, forward strand.
TCTGGCTGCTCATCTGGTGGGGGCCGCTGCTGAGCCTGACGCTCCTCGATCCGGGCGGCCGGCTGTTCGAGATCGGCAACTTCTTCTCCCGTCTCGCGGTCGTCACCTTCGGTGGCGCCTATGCGGTGCTGGCCTATATGGCGCAGGACGTGGTCCAGGCCTATGGATGGCTGACAGCGGACGAGATGCTGGTGTCCCTGGGCCTTGCCGAGACCACGCCGGGCCCACTGATTCTGGTCACAGAGTTTGTGGGCTATCTTGCCGCCGAGCGAGTGGGTGGCATCTGGTATGGGGTGGCCGGAGCGGCGGTCGCCTTATGGGCCACCTTCGTGCCCTGTTTCCTGTGGATCTTCGCCGGTGCCCCCTATATCGACCGGATCGGGCACATGCCGAAACTGCAAGGGGCGCTGGCCGGAATCACCGCCTGCGTTGTGGGGGTGATCCTGAACCTGACCCTGTGGTTCGCGCTGCACGTGTTCTTCACGGAGATTACGACCGGCCAGGCCGGACCGATCCGGATTCCGGTCCCCGACCCCACCAGTCTGAATCCGGTGGCCGCAGGCCTCACCCTGCTCTGCGCCGTCCTCGCCTTCGGGCTTCATTGGGGGATCGGCCGGATTCTGGCGGTGTCGGCCGCGCTCGCCGGGGTGATCGGATGGGTGTCTCTCTAATCCTGTCCACCCTCACCTCCACGCCGCGCATCGGTGTCCCAGGTCCTCGCCCGACGGGAGGCGACGTGCTATGGGACCTCTTTTCCCACACAGAACGGGCATTCCGATGCTGCTGACCGGCAAATCCCCGATCCTCAAGGCGCGCGGCCTGTTCGCCATCGGCGTCGTGTCGCTGGTGATCGGGGTCTGGGGGCTGACCCGGAACGTCGACTTCCTGGCCCACGTGGTCCGCGCCCCCGCCGAGGTGGTCGCGGTCGAGACCGAGGGGCCGGATCAGCCGTTCCGGAAGTACACCCCGCATGTGGTGTTCGCCCTGCCCGACGGCACAACCATCAATACCCCGGCCGGTGAAACCTACCGTCCGACCCAGGCGGGCGAGCAGGTCTCGGTCGGCTACGACCCCCGCGATCCGACGGATGTCCGGCTGATGGACCTGCGGGATATGTGGATCATCCCGATCTATCCGTTCGTCTTCGGCCTCATCACCCTGGGCCTCGCCTATCAGCGCTGGCGGGCGGAGCAGGCGGTCAAGGCCGCCGACGCGTAAGGCCATTGCGCCGTGGACCGGCGGCAGAGCTTCTGGTAAATCTGCGGTTCAACCTTCCTATGAGGAAAGCCAAGACCGTGGTCGCGCGCCGAAATCCAACCGCCCAAGGCCTCGCGCATTATACTGCCGCCGAGCTCTGTCGCTGATCGCCCGCGTCCGGCCGGACGCCGACTGTCCCCCCTGCGATCCCGATTTCGGAGCTAGTCTTATGACGCTGATGATTACCAACACGCTGGAGCGGGCGAAGGTTCCGTTCGAGCCGATCGATCCGTCCCATGTCCGGATGTATGTCTGCGGCCCGACGGTCTACGACTACGCCCATGTGGGCAATGCGCGGCCCGCCGTGGTGTTCGACGTGGTGGCCCGGCTGCTGCGGCGGCTTTACCCCAAGCTGACCCATGTGGCGAACATCACCGACATCGACGACAAGATCAACGCGCGGGCCCGGGTGAGCGGCCGGTCGATCGGCGAGATCACCGACGAGACAGCGGCGGCCTACCGGGCCGACATGGATGCGATCGGCGTCAACGCGCCGGATCAGGAGCCACGCGCGACCCACCATATCGACCAGATGATCGCCATGGCCGAGCAACTGATCGCGCGCGGGCACGCCTATGAGGCGGACGGCCATGTGCTGTTCAACGTGCCCTCAATGGCCGAGTACGGCGCGCTGTCGCGCCGGGATCGGGACGAGATGGTCGCGGGCGCTCGGGTCGAGGTGGCGCCGTACAAGCGCGATCCGGCCGATTTCGTGATCTGGAAGCCCTCGGATGCCGAGACCCCCGGCTGGGACAGCCCCTGGGGGCGCGGCCGTCCGGGCTGGCACATCGAGTGCTCCGCGATGGCCGAGGCCTATCTGGGGGCGGAGTTCGACATTCACGGCGGCGGACTGGATCTGATCTTCCCGCACCATGAGAACGAGATCGCCCAGTCCCGTTGCGCCCACGGCACCAGGACCATGGCGAAATACTGGATGCACAACGGGTTCGTGACGGTCGAGGGCGAGAAGATGTCCAAGTCGCTTGGCAACTTCTACACCGTTCACGATCTGCTGGAGGAATGGCCGGGCGAGGTGATCCGCTTCCTGCTGCTGTCCGCCCATTACCGCGCACCGCTGGATTTCAGCCAGGCCGGCCTGCGGGAATCGAAGGCGCAGCTGGATAAGATGTACAACGCGCTTTTGAGGTCAAGACAAGCAGGCGTCGAACCCCGAACCGACGATGGCCCAGACCTGCCGGTTCGGGACGCCTTATGCGATGATATAAATACGCCTTTGGCGATTTCTGAGCTTCATCAGTCAGCAAAGAACGTGCACATAAACCTCGACTTGGGTCGACCAGCCCCAGCCGCCGGGCATCTTGGACGCCTAGTAGCTGGAGGCGCCCTGCTGGGCCTGCTGCAGGCCGACCCGGAGGCCTGGTTCCAAAGCGGCGCGGCTGGCGATCTGGATGCGGCGGCGATTGAGCAGTTGATCACCGACCGCGCCAACGCCCGCAAGGCCAAAGACTTTGCCGAGGCCGACCGGATCCGCGACACCCTCAAGGATCAGGGCATCGAGCTGGAGGACGGCCCGCAGGGCACGAGCTGGAAGCGCGCATAACTGTCGGGCGGGCACCCTAAGGCCACCGGCCGCCCGCCTGACGGACAAGGTTCACCTTACTCATGGCGCACGCCCGGCCTGACCAGCTCGAACCCGGTGATCTCGAACTCGTAGAGGGCGCTGTTGTCGGGCCGCAGGGCACGGGCGATCAGCTTTCCGTCGTCGGAACGGAAGACCGCGTGGGCGGTGTGCAGCGCCCGGTAACAGTGGGTGCCGTCCGGATAATAGTATTTGATCATCTTCGGGTCCTTCATATGAGGGGGTTGGGGAGACCGCGACCGTTGTTCCACCACCGGTTCGGATTGGTGTTCTTGGGGTCGTAGCTTGCCCGGCTGGCCCAGTCCTCCCGCAGGAAGATCACCGGCTGTTCGTAGTGGTGGACCTCCAGGATCGCCTCCATCACCTTGGCCAGGATCGCGGGGTCCCGCTCGATCGAGATCTTCAGCTCGACCATCGGATAGGTCTCGGTATCGCCGGCCCGGTGGCCCGTCTTGTGCGTCGCCGTGGTCGAGTCCGCCTGCGGCCGGGCGGTCTCCTTGCCGACGGCGGAGATCGAGGCGTTTCGATGATATCGGCCGTAGCCCAGCGGGTGGACGGTCAGGATCGCATCGAGAATCCGGTCGGTGTCATCCGGCAGGGTCTGGATCTCCAGGGTCCAGACCGGCTCGAAGGTTCCGGACGGCGAGTGGTAGGCATCAAGCATGGAAATCCTCCGTGGTGGAGGACATCAGGTATCACGGCCCTACTGACAACAGGATGTCAGCAGTGTCCTGGTAGGAGGCGACATGTCCCGCTCCACCCGCCTGTTCGAAATCATTCAGGTCCTGCGTC
>CALAHL010000140.1 GCA_937891725.1 uncultured Rhodospirillaceae bacterium
CCCGGCGGGCGATCAGCTGTGTGACCTGGCTGCCGAAATCCAGGATCAGGACCCGTTCGTGATCGACATCGCCGGAGGGAGCTAAGGGGCTGTCTGGTGCTGGTCCGCTCATAGCCGGTAAACTCCGCCTGTCATTAAAGCGGGAGGATTATCCGAGTCCCTGCGGCGGAGCAAGCAAAGACGCGGCTCGGCCCGTTGCGACCTCAGCCGTCAACAGTCTCCAGGGCCTGGGCCAGGGCCTCGATCTCGGGCCAGACATAGGCCACCTGATCCGCGGGGGAGCCTGCGACAACCGACGGGATTTCCTCGCCGGACGTCCCGCCCAACTCTTCGTAGAACCGGCGGGCATGGTGATTCCCGACCAGGGTAATCGCACCCAAAGCGTCAAATCCCGCCATCACGAGATGCTTGGTCACATCCAGCAACAGGGCCCGACCGAGCCCCATACCCTGAAAATCAGGCTCCATGTACAGCGCGTAGATCTCCGCCAGATCCTCGAATCCGTCGGTAGTCCGATCGTCGCCTACCGCCTGCTGCAGGCCCGCGCGCGTGGGCCCGCCATGGCAAAATCCGATCAGACGGCCGTCCCATTCCGCAACCGAGAGACGCTCGGACGGCCCCTGGGCGCCGACCATCCGCGCCCAACGGACCCCGGCCCGGGTCTCGTCCAAGTCCAGAAGTGTGCCGTCCGGCAGGATCCCGACATAGGCATCCCGCCAAGTCTCAACCTGAACCCGTGCCAGCCCGGCGGAATCCGCCGGTACCGCCGCCCTGATCTCGACCTTGAATTCAGCCATGGATACCTCGCGCTCTTGTCCCGACTCAAGTTTAGGACGCGAAGCGACCGGCGGCAAACCAGTCCGGCAACAAAGGTGACCTAATTGTGCTCGGCAGCAGCCTTCTCAGCCGGCCTGCGCTCAAGGACCGCGACAAAGAAGCCGTCGGTGTCGTGCAGGTGCGGGCTCAGACGCAGGAAGGGCGCACCTGTCGGGCAGCCGGCTGTTCCGCCTTGGGCGGCCACGGTTTCGGCCCAAACCTCGGCGATCGGCCGGACGAAGAACTGGTCATGGCTGGCCAGAAACGCCTCGACCACCGCCTCATTTTCTTCGGCCAGCACCGAGCAGGTCACGTAAATCGCCCGTCCGCCGGGTGCGACCATCCGCGCCGCCGTATCCAAGATCTCGCGCTGCAGGGTGACGATTTCCGCCACCTCCTCCGGTCCATAGCGCCATTTGGCGTCCGGATTGCGGCGCCATGTCCCGGTGCCGGTACAGGGGGCGTCGATCAGCACCCGGTCGGCCTTGCCCGCCAGCCGTTTGACTGTCTTATCTCCGTCCGCCAAAACTCGGCGTTCGGCGTTCTGAACACCGGCCCGACGGATCCGCACGGTCGCCCGCTTGATCCGCGCCTCGGAGGTGTCGGTCAGCAGCAACCGGCCTTTGTTCCGCATACATGCGGCCAGCACCAGTCCCTTGCCGCCGGCCCCCGCGCAGTAGTCGACCACCGTCATCCCCGGCTGCGCATCCACCAGCAGCGCCGCAAGCTGGGAGCCTTCGTCCTGAACCTCGATTGCACCGTTTCTGAACAGCTCCAACGGATCCACCGGCCGCCGCCGATCAAACCGCATGCCGAGCGGGGACAGCGGACTGGGAACAACCGGAATGTTCTGCTGCGTCAACGCGGCAATCGCATCCTCCCGGCTGACACCGGACAAGGTATTGATGCGGATGTCGAACGGGGCCTCGGTCCCCATCGCCGTCAGCGCCGCCTCGGTCTGATCGCCGTAGACGGCTTCCAGCAGCGGCCACAAGGCAGGCGGACATTCCAGCCGCACATGCACCGGCATGTCCGGGTCGTCCAGACTTTTGCCTACCAAACGCCGCAGCCCGTCAGCCTCGTCCTTGTTCAAATTCGACGGCGCGTATTTCGAGCCGTCGAACATCTCGCCGATCCGGGGCATATCGAACCCGTCGGTCAGCATCAGATCGGCGAGAACCATTCCGCGCGGCGTGCGACCCAGTTTACGGGCATGTTCCTTGATCAGCCAATCGAGCCGCGCCCGACGGCGCACAAGCCCCCAGACCCGGTTCAGGATCGCGCCCCGGTCCCCGCTACCAATAAAGCGTCGGTTTTTGAGGTAGCGGTCAACCACCCGATCCGCCGGACGGTCCGTCGCCTCAATCGCTTCCAAAGCTTCGATTGCCGCCAGAAGTCTTGCGTTATTTTTCATATATTACAATCGACTGAACGCCGATCTTAACCTTACATGTTAGGCCGATAATTCGGCGCCTCACGGGTGATCGTGACGTCGTGTACATGGCTCTCCCGGAGACCGGCGGCCGAGATCCGCAGAAACTTTGCCTTTTCCTGCATCTCCTTGATGGTCGCACTTCCGGTATAGCCCATGGCCGCCCGCAAGCCGCCGACCAACTGGTGGACCACATTTCCGGCCGAGCCTTTATAGGGCACCTGTCCCTCGATCCCTTCAGGCACCAGCTTCAGGCTGTCGCTGACCTCTTCCTGGAAATAGCGATCGGCGGAGCCACGTGCCATGGCCCCCATCGAGCCCATGCCCCGATAGGCTTTGTAGGAGCGGCCCTGATAGAGGTAGACCTCGCCTGGGCTCTCATCGGTGCCCGCCAGCAGCGAGCCGATCATCGCGCAATCGGCCCCCGCTGCGATCGCCTTGGCCAGATCGCCAGAATATTTGATACCGCCGTCGGCGATGCAGGGGACGCCCGCATCGCGGCAGACCTTGGCGGCGTCGCTGATCGCGGTCAGCTGCGGCACGCCCACGCCGGCGACCATGCGGGTGGTGCAGATCGAGCCCGGCCCGATGCCGATCTTGACCGCATCCGCCCCCGCATCGATCAGCGCTTTGGCCCCTTCGGCGGTGGCGACGTTGCCCGCCATGATCTGCGTATAATTGGCCATTTTCCGGATATGCGCGACCGCACTGAGCACGCCCTCGGAATGCCCGTGGGCGGTATCGATCACCAGAATGTCAACCTCGGAGTCCATCAGGGCTTCCGCCCGCTCGATCCCTTCCTTGCCCACGCCAACGGCAGCCGCGACCCGCAGCCGCCCCTTCTCGTCCTTGGCAGCGTTGGGATGATTATGGGCCTTTTCCATATCCTTGACGGTGATCAGCCCGATGCAACGCTTGTCACCGTCGACGACCAGGAGCTTCTCGATCCGGTGCTTATGCAGCAGCTGCCGCGCCTCCTCCAGGGTCACGCCTTCCGGTGCCGTGATCACCCGCTTGGTCATGAGTTCGCTGATCGGCTGGCTCTGGTCGGTGGCGAAGCGCACGTCCCTGTGGGTCAGGATGCCGGCCAGGCGACCGTTGCGGGGCCGTACGACCGGAATCCCGTTGATCCCATACCGCTCCATCAACGCCAAGGCCTCAGCCAGGGTCGCCTCGGGGCGGATGGTGACCGGATTGATCACCATACCGGCCTCGAATTTCTTCACCGCGCGAACTTCGTTGGCCTGCTGTTCAATGGAAAGGCTTTTATGGACCACCCCAACGCCGCCGGCCTGGGCCATGGCGATCGCCAACCGATGTTCGGTCACGGTGTCCATCGCCGAAGACATCAGCGGGATACCCAATTCGATCGATCGGGTCACGCGGGTGCGCGTGTCCACATGTGCGGGAAGTACCTCCGACCGTGCCGGCTCAAGCAGCACGTCATCGAATGTCAAAGCGTCGCGAATGATCATTAAGTGCCTCCGGGAGACGGTGGCGGCGCACTATACACTTGAGCGACGGAAAGCCAAGGAAACAAAACAAGGCAATTTTGCAGCACTCTCATGACCGCCGAAGCCGGCTGCCAACTCCCTGCTGTGTCTGGGATTTCAGTCTTTGGACACGCTGCCGGACAGCCCCCGGAATCCCGTCGCGACCACATAGCTTTCGGCCGACTCGGCACGGCTGGCAGCAGGCTTGGCATGGCGCACCACCTTGAATGCCTGTTTCATTCGGACCAGCAACTCACCTTCGCTACCGCCCTGGAACACCTTGGCGACGAACGATCCGCCAGGCGCCAGGACCTCCAAGGCAAACTCGAACGCCGCCTCGCACAGCCCGACAATCCGCAGGTGATCCGTCGGTGTGTGCCCGGTGGTGGCCGCAGCCATGTCGGACAACACCACATCCACCGGACCGCCGAGCTGCGCCTTCAACAGATCGGGTGCGTCCGGATCCATGAAGTCGCCCAGCAGGATTTCCGATCCCGGAATTGGCTCAACCGGCAACAGATCGATGCCCAGAACCTGCCCCCGATCCGGTGCCTTGGTCACCTTGACGGCGATCTGTGTCCAGCCGCCTGGTGCGGCCCCAAG